>DATJYV010000164.1:0-8842 GCA_035499415.1 Bacteroidota bacterium | reverse complement strand
ATCGAATCGATGCGCGCATCCAGAAATCCGCCGTCGTGCCAGAGCGACAGGACGCGAAGACTGTCGGCGCGAAGCGACCGCTCATTGAAAACCGAGCCGGACCGGAGCGTGAGCGCGGAGTCCAACCCTCCCGCAACCATTCCCGGCGGTGCATCGAACGCGACGGAGCCGACGCGGACCGAATCCTGGGCGGCGGCCTCTGCGGAGAGCGCCAGAACGACAGCGAAAAAGAAAAAGCCAGCCGCAGGTGCGTTTGCGCTGGCGTCTTTCCCGTCAAGATTTTTGGACAATCCTATCGAACCCTTCCCCACAAATCCGTCGTCGGATATCGCAGGCGGTAATCTCCGAAACCGGTTTCATCCACGAAGATGAACTCCCTCCCCTGCTGATAATAGTACCAAACTTCGTACGGGCGGGTGCCCGACTCAAACGGATGTCGCTCGACATTTTCGGGGGGACCGAATCGGATATAAATCATTCCGCGGTCCGTTCTCCATCCCTCAACGAACGTCGGAAACGCCTTGTTTGCGTAATCGACCCGCTGGTAGTATTCTTCCATCAATTCGTTCCGCGGAGTCGAAGGGTCCGGGTCCCGCTTGGCCCAGTACTCGAGGAACCTCCTCTTCCGTTCCGCGAGCGTTGTCCCGCCGCGGATGTACTCAATCTCGGAATCTTTTGCGATGTACCGCATCTCGTCGACCGCCTTGTCGAGGTCCTGAATCGTCATCGGAATGTCGCTCCAGTGAACGTAGAACGTCCGTGACGAAGTTGCATGGAGCAGCGTCCGCGGCGGCATGCGACCGCTTATCCCCGTCACATCGAGAAGGACAAGATATGATCCGATGGGCAGTGTGATGTTCGAAACCTTGAGGAACTCCTGCGTGCGGAATCCGGTGGCGGGGTCGGTGTGCGTTCGATGGTAAAGCGTATCCTTCTTCGCGTCCGTGATATATTCGGTCATCCGGAGGGAATCGACGCCGACCGAAGAGTACACTTCACAGAAAAGAAAAAAGCCCCCCGGGTCCTCGCCAACATTGCCGGAGATGTTCGGCACGATTGTCCTCTGCTCTCCGTTCGTCGTGATGCGATTCGCCAGCATGACATCGCTCACGCTCAGCGAATCCTCGTAGAAGTTTGTCACGAGCACGGACCGATGCAGTTTCGCCGACAACTTCGAATCCTCGTCGTGGACCTGCAGGTCGATCTCGTAACTTCCAGGTTCGATGTCCGTCGAGAGCTGCTTGAGACTGAATTGGTGGTCCGAAACCGTTGACGCGAAGTCCTTGAGCCGCACTTCGACCGCCTGACTACTCTCCCACACCTGCTCCCCGTTGGGAATGTCGATCGTCAGGGTAACGTCGTATCGGCCCACATACTGGTCCCCCTCGTGCGCAAAATGGATCTCTTCGTGGGGCATCTGGACGTACATGTCGAGACGACATTTTCCGTGCTGCTCCGACGCGCTCGCGATGATGTCAAAATTCACCGCCGGTGCCGTTTCGGTGCGGCCGATTTGTGATTCCACCTGCGCGGTCGCTCCCATCCATCCGCAAAGGGAAAGAACCAGACCGAGCATCGCCGCAAACCCCGCCCGCGTTGCCCGGATGTTCAAATCCTTCATCAGGTCCATTTCCTCACGCCGTGGCGTAAAGGTCGTATTCCGTCGCGTCCGTCACCTCGACATCGGCAAACGCTCCGACGGCGGCACGGTCGGACGGCTCGACGAAAACTTCCTGGTCGATTTCCGGAGCATCCCATTCCGTCCTGCCGACTGCCATCCCATCTTCCTTCCTGTCGATCAATACCCGTACTCTAGAACCAACCTGACGCTCATTTCGTTCTCGAGCAATCCCCTTTTGCAATTCCATCAACGCGTTCCGCCGTTCGGCTTTTACCGCCGCGGGTATGGGGTCGCCGAGGTCGAATGCGGCCGTACCATCTTCCTGCGAATAGGTGAAGACGCCGAGACGGTGAAACCGGAATTCGCGCACAAAGTCGTACAGCAGGTCAAAATCCTTTTCGGATTCTTCCGGATAACCGACCAAAAGCGTTGTTCGGATGGCGATGTTCGGCACGCGTGTGCTGACGGTCTCCAGGAGTTCGCGAAGCGCCCTCGTGGAAATCCCGCGCCGCATCGACCGGAGAACCGGGTCCGCGACGTGCTGGATCGGCATATCGATGTACCGGCACAGCTTCGGCAGTGCCGAGAACGAATCGAGGAGTTCGAGCGGAAACTTCGCAGGGTACGCATACATGAGACGAATCCAGTCGAGGCCTTCGACCTCATGTAATTTCTCAAGCAGAACAGGAAGCCGGCGCTGGCCGTCGATGTCGAGGCCGTAATACGTCGTGTCCTGTCCGATCAGGATAATCTCCCTGACGCCGCCGGCCGCCAGGGATTGCGCCTCCGCCAGAACCCGGTCCATCGGTTTGGAGTGGTGCAGGCCGCGCATCAGCGGGATCGCGCAGAACGAACAGGGATTGTCGCATCCCTCGGAGATCTTGAGATAGGCGAAATGGGAGGGAGTGAGCAGAAGGCGCTCGCCCAGCAGCTCTTTTTTGTAATCGATCCCCAGGGCGGCAAGGACGTTTCCCATCTCGTCCGAACCGAAAAATGAATCGACCTCCGGAATTTCCGCCGACAACTCCTTCTTATATCTCTCGGAGAGACATCCCATCACGACGATTTTCCTGATCTCCCCTCTTTTTTTCTTTTCCACCGCTTCCTGGATCGCCTGCAGTGATTCCCGCTTCGCATCTTCGATGAAGCCGCACGTATTAATGACGACGGTATCGGCTTCGCCGGGATCGGACGCAATCCGGGCCCCGCCGCGGGCGAGCTGGCCGAGAAGCGACTCGCTGTCCGCCGTGTTCTTCACACAGCCCAGCGTCACAACACTGACCCGTCTTTCAGTCAATTTTTTTTCATCCGGCGTCATGAGAGCACGACAAAATCAATATAAAGATAGACAATCGGGGCTACAAATACCAAGCTGTCGAAGCGGTCGTACACTCCTCCATGTCCCGGAATGATCGCGGAAGAATCTTTCACGCCTGCATCCCGCTTGAACCGGGATTCGACCAGGTCGCCCAGCTGGCCGAACACGCCGACGAGAGTTCCGAGCGTGAGCGCCTCCGTCGTCGAGAGGTACGACAGTCCTGCGCGCCGGGCCAGCCAGAACGTGAGGACGGAGCCAAGAAACCCCGCGACGGTTCCTTCCCACGTCTTGCCGGGGCTCACGCGCGCGAATAATTTGTGTCTTCCCAGGGTCAATCCCGCGAAATATGCCGCGGTATCGCACACCCAGATCGCCGCCAGAAGCGCGACCACCGTTCCGCCTCCCCAACGGTCGATCTGTCCCAATTCGACTTCGCCCGGAATGGCGTTTGCGAAAAATTTTGCGACGGGAAATCCGTACGGGAATAGTTCCCGCGTGAGGACAAGCGTTCCGAATCCGACCGGGATGACGAGGATTCCCAGGAGCGTCGCCCCCGCATTTTGGAGCGGCGAGCCCCTCGTTCGGAAAAGCTCCGAAAGGATCACCGTGAGCGTGATGACGATAATCGTCACGGAGAAGAACTGCGGCTGGGAAAAAAGAGAAAGATGGAAACCGCGCGTCTGGAAGAATGCGAACGTATCGACCTGGAGGCGCTCGTAGATGAACGCCATGTTCACGAAAAATCCTGCAACGAGGCCGAACGTCTTGAGCGGGTACGCACCCTTCGCTTCGGTCAGGGCATAGAATTCATGCAGGGCAAGGCCAGACAGAAGGGCAACAAATAGAAAAAAGAGGTATCCGCCCGTGACGGCGAGCCAGAGGATGATCGGAATCGCCACGACCGCGACGGCTACCCGCCTGGGCAGAGAGGAAAACCGGGACGGTTGAATCTGTGATGTTGTCATTCTTCGTTCCGAGTCGTTGTCTCACGGAAATCAGAACTCCGCACGACCGATCGCGTGGCCCGATAGTACGCCGAGAACGAGATGACAAATATCGCGCCAAACAGCAGTGCCTGGAGAATCATGCTGACCACCTCGGGCAAGCCCGCGTGATTGTCCAGCAACGGGCCGGAGTCGTCCATATGAAAGTACACTGCGAGGATGGCGAGGAGATTATTCAAACCGTGTACGACGACGGGAAGGATGAGGGTTTCCGACCGGTAGCGGAGAAATCCCAGATAACAGCCGAGCCCGACGAGGGGGACGAGCTCAAACGGATTGAGGTGGAAGAGTGCAAAGATGATCCCCGTGACGACCGCTGCGGTGGAGGGCATCAGCGCACGATTGAAGGCGCTTTGGATGAGTCCGCGAAACATGGTTTCCTCGACGACGGCGGGGACGATCGCCACGATGAGGATGACGACCAGGAGTTCAGGAACGGATTCCGCACGGACGATCGTCCTGAGCAGTTCATCGAACATCTCTTTTACCGGGCCGAGGATGTGCCGGAGCGATTGCGGGATCGGGAACTTGTCCTGGAAAAAAGAGTACGCATCGAACACGCGCTGGAGCGCGAGGAGGCCGATGACGGCTAGGGTGATTTCCTGGGCGGAAGGATTGCGCAAACGAAACACCTCCGACCCGTTCCGGGAGAGCAACCGGCCAAGAAGGAGTGTGGGGACGAAAATGAGAGCGACTTGTCCCCCCATCGTCAGCCATCGCACGAGGTTGACGTTTTCGCGCGTGACGTTCGTTGTACCGATGAGCACAAGGGCGATGAGGGCGCCGCCGAACTGGTAGGTGACGAATATGAACGCGAGACAACCGAATGCGAAGAGGATGGGATGGACGCCGTAGCGGTCGACGACGGAGAGATCCTGCGGAGACGGTACGGACGGTTCGCGGGGAGGTTCGGGCATCATGCCGCTTCCGTCGAGGTGCGGCCGCCGGGCCGGCCTTCAGGCACTCTGCGTCGTATCACGGCTCGCCGCAGTCTCATTTGACGCGCGCCTTGATCGGGCTGCTGAGCCCCGAGTATTCGCGCAACTCGGCATCGATCGAACCGATGATGACCTGCGTGCTCACTTTCACCGGAATTTTCTTCTCGTCGTTCGTCAGCCACATGAGGACGCGCCCTTCGCTTTTGAAGAGACCTCCTTCCTTGACGAGCGGCTCAACGAGCACGCAATCGAACGTCCCTGCGTCGACGCGGATGCGCTGGTATCCGAGAAACTTCACCGCAAGGGAATAGGTTGTGTCCTTGTAAAAGTTTTGAAGAAGTGTTCTTTGTCCCGGCCGCATGGAATTGAGGTCGAGCGTCCGCGTGTAGTAGAACGCCGACACGACGTCGTGCACGTACGGGGGGATCACGTGAATGCCGTCCTGCGTCTTCGCAATTCCGTGGATCTGGTCCAGGTCCGCCGTGAAGTCGCGGCTGTACTTCCCTTCCCGTACCCGCTGGGAAAATCTCCACGGGAAAATTCCTTTCGCATCGAGATCGCTCTCGTACCGGTCGTCCACCTTGAAGAAAAAGGAAAACGTGGGGGTCGTGGTCACCGTGAACAGGATCTCATAGCATTGACGTCCGAAAATCGTATCCATGCGGGGGATGGAAAAGACCGCCTCGCCGGCGACGATAAAACTGTAGCCGACGTCGAACACCAGACGCTCGCCTTCCGCAAACGCCTCGTTCGGTATCGTGCGCAAGGTATCCGGCGCGATGTACGCCGTGTCGGGATAAATGCCCTGCTGTGCCGAGAGCGGAGCGAAGCAAAGGACGAGGAGGAATGCCGTCCGGGGGATTCGAATGTTAACCATTGCGTGCGGCCTCGACCTTATTCTGCATACCGAGAAGCTTGAGCGCTTCCGCGGCAACGTTTCCGACTTCGATCTGGTCCATGCATTCGTCCGCTTCACATTCGCCCCCCCGACATCGTGGGCAAAGACGGGGGTCGGGAACGAACTCGAACTTCCGGTCTGTCAGCGGTCCCCATCTTCCCACTCCCAAATGCCGTGACGGGGGATAGAAACATATCACAGGGGTACCCACGGCGGCCGCGATATGAAGCGGTCCCGTGGAATTGGAAACAAAGAGATCGGCCGCAGCGATGAAGGCAGCAAGCTGGCCGAGGGTCAATTTTCCGGCCAGCGGCACGACTCCGGCCCCTTGAGCAACGCGAGACACGAGGGCGGATTCTTCTGCGCTCCCGGTGACCGCGACCCTGACCCCGGCTTGATTCAGCCGGGTCGCGAGCTCGGAGAATCTCCCGGGGGGCCAGTCGCGCGCCGAGCCGCCGCTTCCGGGATGCAGAATCGCAAGCCGGTCTCCGGGCCCTATCCGGAGCTCTCGCCGCAGGTTATGAACATAACTCACGTTGCGCTCGTCGACCCTGAATTTCGGACGGGGCTGTTGCGGAACCGCATAACCCGCGGCTTCCAGGAGAGTCAGGTTGTACTCGGCTTCGTGCTTGTTTCCCGATTTGCGATGCTCGTAGACGCGCCGGTTCAAAAGGAACGAATACCAGCGGTACCCCGACCCGACGCGCACCTTGACGCCGGCGAGCAGCAGAACCATGGCCAGCCGGAGCCGTGGAAAGACAAGGAACGCGATGTCGTAATTCCCTCGCCGGATTTCCCGGACCGTCGACCAAATGGGTTTGAGGCGACCGGCATCATCCACAAGGACGACATTTTTTACGTCAGCGCATCCCTCGACAATTTCCCTGGTGTAGCTTCGAACCATCATGGAGATTTCGGCGGAAGGGTCGTTCGACCTGACCGCGGTGGCCATCGGCAGCGTCAGGAGGACATCCCCGATGCGGTCGGTTCGGACGATGAGGATTTTGCGGAAATGCGGCCTGCTCGCGTCTGCTATGCGTTGCGCACGCTCCACGTGGGTGTCAATATACGAGAAGGGGGAGTCACTTGCAAGAAACGTGCGCGAGTTAGACCGACGGCAATGTGCCGCACGTCATCTCACGATTCGATTCGGAGCGAGGCAAAGGACCTCGTAGTACTGATTCTGATAGAACAACGAGTAGTGTTCGAGAAGCTCCCCCTTTTTTTTCAGCCAATGGTCCGCGGGATCGCGCGCATCTGAATCCGGTTCCTTCCCTATCACCACCCATTTTCCCGTCAGCCAGGGACGTTCGTACGCAACCTTCCCTTCGCTCGACGCAATCAGCTCATCAAATTCCTTCAGGTCGATTCCGCTGGTGATCATGATCCGGTGTTCCTGTGCCGAGCCGGTCAGGATGACGATCCCTCCTCCGTCGTAAGCATTCTTGAGCGCGAGACCTGTTTGAACGGCCGAGGGATTTTGCCGGTAGTTGAAACCATTCCGCCCTTCGTTGAACGTCGTCACGTCCGCGAAGAACGGACGACTGAACGGGAACCACATGACACCGGCGGCAAAAGCAAAGGCCAGGATCGGGGCAAAACGAAAAGGAGTTTCCGCAACCGCTTCAAGAAGCGATACGCAAAGATAGGAGAGGGCGGCTGCGAGGAGAATCAGGTACCGCGAATTAAGCCATTCGGACATTCCGGCCGTGCCGAGAAAGAGCGCGGTCATCGTGAACAAGGGGGGAAGGAGAAGAAAAAGCGCGAGGGACATTCGGTCATGACGCTTCTTCATTGCGACCGCGACCAGTCCCAGGAGCGCAACAGCAAGGAGCGGCTTTCCGAAGATTCTTTCTGCCATGAGCAAATAGAACGAAAGCACGCGAAGGGGATGGTGGTACAGCGGGGCGACATCGGCGCGTCCCATCATCTGGACCGCGGCCGAGTAATATTTCGCGCCGGCAAATTCGAAGAAGTTCCCGTAGCGGAGTCCGTTGTACAAGATCCACAGAAGAAGGCCGAGCCCCGAGCAGACCGAAGCGCCGATCATCAGAAGTCTTTTCCGAAGAGGAGTTCGTTCTGCGGCCGCATCGATGACGGCAAGCCCGAACAGGAACGGCGGAATAAACCAGCCCTCGTAGCGCGTGAGAGTGAGGAGTGCCGTGAAGAGCGAACACCAGGCCAGGTAGTTGAAAGAGTCCGGTCGGGATCTCCAGCGCTGGAACGAGTATGCCGCGCAGGTAAAGAACAGGAGAAACGGACCTTCGGACATCGGCGTGAGTGCCAGGTACATAACATTCGGATTGAGCGCGAAGAGGAGGACCCCGGCGGCAGCAAGAAATTTGCCGGCTCCGGGAAAACTTTTGCGCAGCATATTATAGAGAAGCGCAGAGGCACATGCGAGCGAAGTCACGCCGACCAGAGCGCCGGAAAATCCCGAGACAAAGAGGAACTTGGATACGACAAATGGGAGAAGGATGAAATGAGGGAGCGGAAGCCAGACCGTTCCGAGCTGTTGAAGGCCCGGATTCGTCCAGTCAAACAGCTTGCGCGCCGCGACCGAGTGAGAGACGGAATCGCCGTAGTAGAGCAGAGCGAAGGCGTCCTTGTGGTAGAGGTTGAGTGATGCGCCGAAGCCGGCGACAAGAACGACGATGGCTATTCGCCAGCCGTCGCGCCACGAGCGGCTCGGATCGCTATACGGCGATTCAGATTCCGAACGAAGGGGCACGAACGAGAAAGGCTAAGAGACTGGAAGATGGAACGTGACGAGAGGGACTCGGGTCGTCGGGATCGGGTCGGGCAAGGATTCCTTCTTCACCCCGTGGCCGCTAAGAGACGAACACTTTGGCCACGTCCAGCAGCATCGACGGCTGGTTCCAGAGAGCGGTACGGAAGATTCCTCCGAGCGTCCTTTTCGCCTCGGGAAGCTTGAGGGCGCTCGCAGCGATGCCGTTGAGCGTTTCATCGCTGAACGAGGAGATCCCTTCCTTGATATTGTAGAACACTTCGTGCCGCCAGCCGAGGCGTTTCTGCCAACGCTTTTGATACTCGCCGAGGCGG
>DATJYV010000163.1:0-5525 GCA_035499415.1 Bacteroidota bacterium | reverse complement strand
ACGTTTGAGAACTCACCGAAACCCGTTGTGACACCGTAGATCGTTTCGCCGGACTTCAGCCACGCGTCAACAACTCCCCGCGCACGGTCGATTTTTTGCTTTGCGATGGATGAAAGCTCGACCTTGCTTCTATTATAGGCGATGTCGGCGAGTTGACCGAGCGTCAAACGCTCGCCGTCGAGCGAGAGGGATTTCATGGAGGGTCAGGCGGAATATCCGCTCAATCTATTAATGTACCTGAGCATGTGTTGAAATACAATCATTCGCCGGATGAACCGAAATCCATTGACTTTTCAGTCGAATCTGGTTATCATTTTCAAGCAATTAGGGGGCATCACGCAAAAGCCTGCTCACGTTTGTAATTTCTTCCCAACGCCCCTCGTTGCCCCGGCGACGACCTGTCGCACTCTCATCGTAGACACTCGTCATGGATCAGGACAAGGTTCGCATTCTTATTGCGGATGACGAAGACCCGCTTCGTCAGACCATCGCCGCATGGCTGGGAGACGAGGGATTTTCAGTCGACGACGCGCGCGACGGCGTCGAGGCGATCAAGAAAGTCCAGTCGAGCGACTACGACATTGCGATCCTCGATATCAAGATGCCGGGAGCGAACGGGCTGGAAGTCCTTCGATACATCAAGAAGAATTCGCCGACGACAGAAGTCGTCATGGCAACGGGGATGAGCGATGTGAGCATGGCCGTGGAAGCCATGAAGCTCGGCGCCCGGGAGTATCTCACCAAGCCCATTGACATGGACCAGCTCGTCCCGCAGCTGCGGTCCCTTCTGAAAACCCGCGATGCGGAAGATCGCATACGCCGCCTGCAATCGGAACACACCTCGCGTCTTCTCTACGACCTCCACAATCCGATCGCCGGGTTGAAGCAGAGCATCGGGTATCTTTTGAAGGGAATGGCGGGCTCCCTCGGAGACCATCAGAAGGAGCTTCTCGGCTACATGACCTCTTCGATCGATCGGGTGATCATGCTTCTGACGGACATGATGGATTTGACAAAGCTCGAGGGGGGCCGTGTGCGTCTGAACAAAGGCATCGGCAACCTCGGGACGACGGTGACGAATGCCGCGCAGGAGTTCCGCGTTCCGATCCAATCGAACAAGATCACGCTCGACGTCTCGGCCGAGAACGACCTCCCGCCGCTCGAATTCGATTCGCAGAAGATCGAACAGGTGCTCCAAAATTTTCTCAGCAACGCCGTCAAGTACACGCCGGCGCAGGGGGCAATCGTCGTTCAGGTCCGCAAAGTCGCGCTTGTCGTCGAAGAGGGGCAGCAGCCGAGCGAACACCTCATGGTGTCGGTGTTCAACAGCGGCCCGGGAATTCCGAAAGACCAGATTCCGCTTATCTTCGACCGGTATCGAGACCTCGTTGCCGGCGGTGGCGAGAACAAGAATCGCTCTACCGGCCTGGGATTGATCATCTGCCAGCGCATCATCGAAGCGCACAACGGAAAGATCTGGGTGGAATCCGAGCCGGGGAAGGGAGCCACGTTTTATTTTGCCTTACCGGTTCGTTAGCGCTCAAGAGACCAGGGCCGGGCGACATGACGAATGAATCGATCTCGGTCCTGATCGCGGACGACGAAGAGACCTTCCTCACGGTACTGCGAACCGCTCTCACCTCCGAAGGCTACCGCGTCGAAACCGCTTCCGACGGCGTCGCGGCGATCAACATCCTTCAATCAAAGCCGTTCGACCTCGTTCTGCTCGACGTCAAAATGCCCCGGGTCGACGGGCTCGAGGTTCTCCGTTTCATCCGGGACCACTACCTCGACACGCAAGTGATCATGCTGACGGGAGTGAACGACCTTCGCATCGCAGTCGAATGCATGCAGATGGGGGCGTACAGCTACCTGACCAAACCCTACTCCACCGTCGAGCTCCTGACGGTCATCGGCCGGGCGCTTGAGCGGAAGCGCCTTTCGATCGAGAACAAGGTCCTCAAATCGACCCTGGCCCGGTTTGCGCTCTCGGGGAACATCGTCGGCACCAGCAAGCCGGTCGTCGAACTTCTGCAGATCGCCGCAAAGGTGGCGCCCACAGATTCAACCGTCCTCATTCAAGGGGCGAGCGGAACGGGAAAGGAATTGATCGCCGACTTTCTCCACAAGAACAGTCTGCGCAAAGACCAGCAATTCGTGGCGCTGAACTGCGCGTCGATTCCCGAAACCCTCATCGAGAGCGAAATGTTCGGACACGAGAAGGGGGCTTTTACGGACGCGACATCGACGAAGCAAGGGTTGGTCGAAATCGCCAACGGGGGCACGTTGTTCCTTGACGAGATCGGGGAAATCAGCCTGATGATGCAGCCGAAACTTCTGCGTTTTCTTCAGACGGGAGAATTCCGGCGCGTTGGCGGGAACCGAAACCTCAAATCGGATCTGCGAGTGATCTCCGCCACGAACAAGGACCTGCGCGCGGAGGTGGACGGAGGACGATTCCGTGAAGATCTGTTGTACCGCATCAACGTGATCACCCTTCAGCTCCCCTCGCTGCGGGACCGCAAAGACGACATCCCGCTCCTGGTCGAGCATTTCCTGAAGAACCGAATGCGGACAAAGCAGCCGATCACCATTGAGCCGCAGGCCGTCGACCTTTTGATGAAATACGACTGGCCGGGGAACGTGCGCGAGCTTGAAAACGTGATCGAACGCGCGGGAATTTTATGCCAGGATAACACGATCCGTGTTGAAGATATCGCTCTGCCCATCAGCGCCAGGCCGATCTACGAGCGATCCGATGGCGCCGGCGGTTCCCTTATTGGAAAAGCCGTACCGATGAGGGACGTGGAGAAGGCGCATATCGACGGCGTCCTCAAGGCAGTCGATTGGAACAAAAATACAGCGGCAAAAATTCTGGGAATCAGCCTCAAAACGCTCTACACGAAGATTCAACAGTTCGGATTGAGCAAGACGTAGGACCGGACAACGGCCTCGGTTCCGGGTCGGGAACAACAACGCGTCCGATTCATCAAACGAATTAAATTCCCCGCCATCCTTCGGGATGGTTTTTTCGCAGGAGCGTCGGTCTTCAGTCCGGCGCCACGACATCCGAAGCGATATGCATCTCTACTTCCTCCGCCACGGGGATGCGGACGATAATCCGGGAGTCTCGGATCGGGAGCGAAGACTTTCCCCGACGGGAAAGAAGCAGGCAGAGATTGCCGCGCAATTCTGCCGGCGAAGCCGCGCCCGATTCGATAGCGTCTTGAGCAGCCCCCTCGTGCGGGCCTGCGAGACGGCGGAGCCGTTCGTCCGCAACGGGTTCGTCAAATCCGTCACGCAAACCGAAGCGCTCCTGCCTACTTCAAGCCCGGCCGAACTTCTTGCCGAGCTTCGTGCCCATCCATCGGATCAGCTGTTGCTCGTCGGCCACCAGCCCCTCCTCGGTGATTGCATTTCCTGTCTCATCGCGCCGGACGGAGAGGCGAATATCGAAGTGAAGAAAGGTTCCCTTACGCTTGTCGAATTGAAGCGCGGTTTGCTCGCAGGAACCGGGATACTCCGTTGGATGCTTCTGAATGAACAGATGGAGTCAACCTTCCCATAAGGACGAAGGAGGAGAGCATGGAGCTCAAAACCGTCTCAATCGAAAAGCCCGAGGCAGTCAACCTCATCCTTGGCCAGGCACACTTCATCAAAACCGTCGAAGACCTGTACGAGGCGATCGTTCAAACGAACAGTCACATCCGATTCGGTATCGGTTTCTGCGAATCATCGGGTCCCGCCCTCGTGCGATGGACGGGGAACGATCCCGCCCTTGTTGAGCTTGCAAAGACAACGGCGCTCGCCCTCTCGTGCGGACACAGTTTTATCATTTTCCTCGACGGCGGTTTTCCGGTCAATATTTTGAATGCCGTGAAGGCGGTTTCAGAAGTGTGTACAATTTACTGTGCGACGGCCAATCCGGTCGAAGCGATTGTGGCAGAATCGACCCAGGGCCGGGGAATCATGGGCGTGATTGACGGGGCCAGGACGAAAGGGATTGAGACGGATGCCGATATTCAAGCGAGGAAGGACTTGTTGAGGAAGATCGGGTATAAGCTTTAATCGGTGATGACTCGTATCAATCAATAAGATACTCTCGAATCCGGAGCTCGATTTCTGTTCGAAGAACGCTTCACATCAAAGAACAATGGAGGCGTCATTGAAAACCATTCTTGTTAGCATCGCGATATCCTTTGCTTCGCTCATGGCCTTCGGCCAACCATTCTCTTCCGATACTGTGCTCCATATAGCCGGTGATGGGGCAAAATCGATCGCCCTGAAACTGGACGACCTCACGGCGCTTCCTCACCGACTCGTTCATGCGGTGGACCACGATAAACAGGACCATGTTTTTGAGGGAGTCGAATTGTATCGTGTGGCGACTCTGGCGGGAATTCGTTTCTCGGACACACTTCGGGGCAGGGGGTTTACCTCATCTGTTCTGGTTGTGCAGGCAGCCGACGGCTACCAGGCAGTTTTCACACTGGCAGAGATCGATCCGACCAATTCGAGTAATTCGCTCATCCTCGCGTATCGCGAGGATGGCAAGTGGCTGGACGCCAAGAACGGCCCATTGAGAATTATTTCACCTTCCGAAAAAAGACATGTTCGATGGGTGAGACAGGTTCAGTCAATGCACGTCGTCCACGTGGGTTGATGAAGGATATATTGTCCGATTCTGATTATATTGGATTAAGCGTGACGCGCCGAGCAAGGGCTTCCCGGTCATCGGTTGCGTTTTAGTCCGACCGGCGGATTTTATCATGATAAAGTTGTCGTGCGCCGCAATGCGTAATTCCCCACGCATCTGCCCAGATCTCCTCGCTGAGTCTGTTATCTAAACCCGACTCCTCCCCGAGACACTTTGACGAAATCATCGACACATTCCCATGAGTCCGGCCGCCGGCTTATCCGGGCCCCGCGAGGAACGGCGCTCTCCTGCAAAGGCTGGATTCAGGAAGCCGCTCTTCGCATGCTCATGAACAATCTCGACCCGGAGGTGGCGGAGCGGCCCGACGACCTCGTCGTCTACGGCGGCACCGGCCGGGCGGCGCGCAGCTGGGAGGCGTTCGACCGCATCGTGGAGTCGCTGCGGGCGCTCGCCGACGACGAGACGCTGCTCGTGCAGTCGGGCAAGCCGGTCGGCGTGTTCCAGACACACCCCGACGCACCGCGCGTGCTGCTCGCCAACTCGAACCTCGTGCCGCGCTGGGGGACGTGGGAGCACTTCTGGGAGCTCGAGAAGAAGGGGCTCATCATGTACGGCCAGATGACCGCGGGCTCGTGGATCTACATCGGCTCGCAGGGCATCGTGCAGGGCACGTTCGAGACGCTCGCCGAGTGCGGCGAGCGCCACTTCGGCGGCTCGCTCGCCGGCCGGCTCGTGCTCACGGCGGGGCTCGGCGGCATGGGCGGCGCGCAGCCGCTGGCCGTCACCAAGAACGGCGGCGTGTGCCTCGCGATCGAGGTGGACGCCACGCGCGCCCAGCGCCGCGTCGAGACCGGGTACTGCGACCGCG
>DATJYV010000162.1:0-11274 GCA_035499415.1 Bacteroidota bacterium | reverse complement strand
GAGACAAGCCATCGGTGGCCGCTCTTCCTTCCTGACGGAAAGCATTTTCTCTTTATATCCCGGACGTCGGCCGGCTCGGTCGGGGAGCGGGATGCGATTTTCCTCGGCTCACTCGACACGTCATTTGCTCCCCGGCAACTTATGGACGGGAGCTCAAGCCTCGGATTCTCGAACGGATATCTCCTGTTCGCGCGAGACCAAACGCTCATGGCGCGGGCATTCGATGCGACGAGTTTCGAGTTTACCGGTGAGGCATTTCCGGTCGCCGATCATATCCACTTTGAAGATCTGACAAGCAAGGCTTCGTTTACTGTTTCGCAAGACGGAACGCTTGCCTATCAGACCGGAATCGGGACGTCCGGTGCAAGATTGATTTGGATGGACAGAAATGGAAAACTGCTGGAAGCTGTTCGACAAACCAAGATTTACAACGATTTTCGGATTTCCCCGGACGGCAAAAGGATTGCCTTGTCCATGACCGACCGGGGCCTCGACGTATGGTTATACGAGATCTCGCGAGAAACATGGACCAAGTTCACGTTTGACGCCGCTTCGAAGCGTTGGCCTTTGTGGACTCCGGACGGCAAAACGGTGATCTTCTCCTCAAGCCAGAAGGGCCATTGGGACCTGCATCAGCGCGCGTCGGACGGGGCGAGCGCCGAGACGCCCTTCCTGGAGACTGAAAACGACAAAGTTGCGAATGATTGGTCTCGTGACGGAAAGTATCTCCTTTTCATCTCGACGGATGCGAAGACGAAGTCGGATATTTGGGTCCTGCCGCTGACGGCCCATGACGACGCCGAACGCAAACCGTTTGTCTTTCTTCGTACAGAGTTTGATGAAACTCGTCCCGTCTTTTCGCCGGACGTCCGGTGGATTGCCTATCAATCGAACGAATCGGGGGTCGATGAGATATACATACAACCATTTTCGGGGATGGAGTCGGGAAAAGGGGCGATTTCGGGAAAATGGAAAGTATCGACGAACGGAGGCTCGAGGCCTCGCTGGCGCCGAGACGGAAAGGAGCTCTACTATCTCAGCGCCGACCTCAAGATCATGGCTGCCGAGATTACTCTTGGCGCGTCAACGGTTACCATCGGCTCTGTTCGACCACTGTTCGCAGTTCGTCCATTCGGAGGCGTGGCGCGAGACATTTACGACGTAACGCCCGATGGTCAGCGGTTTCTTGTCGCATCACAGGGGGGTGAAGAGGCGGCATCGCCCGTGACGCTCGTGGTGAACTGGATTGCAGAAGTGAAGAATAAGTGATTGGCAATACCATCTCTCTTTGCTAAATTTTCGGTGATGGTCGCCAGGGAGAGATGGCTGTTGCCTCCCGACTCCGGGAAACGTTGCCAACATGGACGATACAAATGTGACATCGTTTTTGATTCCTCTTTTGCGCTCCTAAACGTATTATTCACAAATTCGGGGAACTATCATGAAACACATCAGTGCGGTTGTGTCTCTTACGTTGCTGAACCTCGGGCTTTGTTTGGCCCAGGACGTGCCGTATAGAGTTGTCTTCGACCTTACCAGTCGCGACAGTCTGGATCAGAAAGCCGTGATGCGTTGGGTGACAGAGATATCGGCGGCAAACCCGAAGGCGGAATTGGAAGTTGTGATGTACGGGAAAGGATTTGAAATGGTCATGCCGGAAAAATCGACGGTCCTGGCGGAGGTGAAAAATGCAATGATAAACCCGAACATCAAATTCAAGGCGTGCGCGGTGGCTCTCCGGAGCAACAAGACGGATAAAAGCCAGCTTCTCCAAGGGGCGCAAACCGTACCCGACGGCATCTACGAAATCATTTCCAAGCAACAGCAGGGATGGGGCTATATCAAAGTGGTTCATTGAACGATGAACATGTCGGCACTTCCAACGCGTCTCGTGCTTCTATGATCGGCCAAACGATCTCACACTTCACAATTTTAGAAAAGCCCGGCGAAGCCCCAAAATGGCCCGCGAGCGCGGCCCGGCGGGTGGTTGCCATTTTGAGGATCACGACGTTATCGGCCGGGAGCTGCCCATGATTGGTCAAACGATTTCTCATTACAAAATTCTCGAGAAGTTGGGTGAAGGGGGCATGGGCGTCGTCTACAAGGCCCAGGATCTCAAGCTCGACCGTTTCGTCGCGCTAAAATTTCTGCCGCGAAATCTGACGGCGAATGAAGCCGAGAAAGCAAGGTTTTTGCAGGAAGCCAAAGCCGCCGCCCTCCTCAATCATCCCAATATCTGCACAATCTACGCGATCGAGGAATTTGAGAGCGATGCGTCCGCGGGCGGGAACGGCAAGGAGTTGTTCATCGCGATGGAATATATCGAAGGCGACACAATACGCAAACAACTTCTCGCCCAAAACCCGAAACTCGAAACCACCCTTTCGTATGCCCTCCAGATCGGCGACGCGCTCCAGGAGGCGCACAGCAAGGGAATCGTCCATCGCGACGTGAAGGCCGACAACATCATGGTCAACTCGAAGAACCAGATAAAAGTAATGGACTTCGGATTGGCCAAGCTGAAGGGCTCGCTGAAGCTCACTCGCACCTCGAGCACTGTCGGCACGCTTGCATACATGGCTCCCGAGCAAATTCAGGGAGGCGAGGTCGATGCCCGTTCCGACATCTTCGCTTTTGGCGTTTTGTTGTTCGAGATGCTCACTCGAAAACTTCCGTTTCGCGGCGAGCATGACGCGGCGATGATGTATTCCATCGTGAACGAAGAACCGGAGTCGGTCTTCTCATATCTGCCCGGGCTCTCGCCGGAGCTGGACCGTATCATCCGTCGGGCCCTGGAAAAGGATCCGGAAGATCGTTACCAATCTGTCGCCGATATGGTCAGCGAGCTGAGAAGGCAACAAAAGAAGTCATCGTACGTCGTGAGGCCGTCCGGAGGAAGCGCGGCCGCCGTTTCCGCCCCCGTGGCCGGGGACAGGGGGGTGGAACTGAACGTATCATTCACGAAACGGAAGGCATTCCTCTTCGGATTGCCGGCTGTGCTCTGCGCCGCCGCGGCTCTGACATTCTTCATCCTCCGCGGCCGCGAGCAAGCGATCGATTCTCTCGCGGTCCTACCATTCGAGAATGTCGGGGCTAACCCCGAAGAAGAATATCTATCCGACGGAGTCACGGAGAGCGTCATAAACAATCTGACCAAAATTTCCACGCTGCGCGTTGTTCCCCGAAGTACGGTGTTCCGGTTCAAAGGGAAGGAGATGGATGTTCAGGATATCGGGTCGAAGCTGAACGTTGCCGCAGTTCTCTCGGGGCGCATTACGCATCGCGGTCCGGAGCTCGATGTCCAGGTCGACCTTATCGACATCAAAAAAGAATCAGAAGTGTGGGGAAATCACTACCAGTCGTCCCCTTCAGATATTCTCTCCCTGCAGCAACAGATCACCAATGATGTGTCGTCGAAACTTGGAATTGGGCTTTCGACGGAAACGCGCGAGAAACTTGTCCAACAATCAACCGAGAACACGCGGGCATATCAACTTTACCTCCAAGGACGGTACTACTGGAACAAGCGCAATGGCCCCGAGCTCGAACGCGCGATCAACTATTTTCAGCAAGCGATTGCGCTTGACTCCAATTTTGCGCTTGCCTATGTCGGTCTGGCGGACACCTATCTTATCCAGCCGCAATATTCCGGAACGCCGACGCGCGTTGCCCGGCCGCTGGCACACGATGCCGCCCGACGCGCCCTCGGACTCGACAACTCATTGGCGGAGGCACACACAACGCTCGCCTTCTGTTACTTTGATGAATGGAATTACGGGGACGCAGAGCGCGAATTCAAGAAATCCATCGCCTTGAATCCCCGGTATGCGACGACGTATCACTGGTACAACATCCTTCTGACAAGAACCGGGCGTCTTGAGGAGGCCTCTCCGATCATACAACGAGCGTACGAGCTTGACCCCTATTCGGCCATCATCACGCTTAACATGGGAGCCCTCGCATTTCTCAGCAGTCGATATGAGGATGCGCTCAAGTATTTTGAAAAGTCGACGGAGATCGATCCGTCGTTCGCGGCGGGGTACGCCTGGTCCGGATTGGTGTATGAACAAACGCACAAGTACAACGACGCCCTTCCCTTGATGAAGAAAGCAGTCGAACTCTCCGGACGGTCCGGTGAAAATATTTCGTATCTTGGACATTTATTTGGCAAGCTCGGCAGGACGTCGGAAGCGTTGAAACTTGCGAGAGAAGCCGAAGAGCGGTACAAAGCAGGAACAAGCGCTGCGTACAATGTGGCTCGTATTTATGTCGGACTTGACGACAGAGAAAAGGCGCTCGACTGGCTTGAGCAGGATGTCCGCGACCAGAGCACTTTCGCAACCAATTTGAAGATGGACCCTGCGTGGGATGAGATCCGGACAGAACCGCGATTCATGGCTTTGTTAAAGACGGTGGGGTTGGGGAAATGATCGGAGAGACTCTATCTCATTTCAAAATACTCGAAAAATTGGGTGAGGGGGGAATGGGTGTGGTCTACAAAGCCCGGGATACGAAGCTCGACCGATTCGTCGCCTTGAAGTTTCTTCCCTCTCAGATTTCAGGATCCGATCAGGATGAGGCGCGATTTCTCCAGGAGGCGCGCGCCGCCGCAGGGCTGAACCATCCCAACATTTGTACGATTCATGGAATCGAAGAGAGCGACGGAAAGAGCTTCATCGTTATGGAGTTCGTTGATGGTCAGACACTTCAGGAGAAAAAATCTTCGTTGTCACTGAAGCACGCCGTCGACATCGGCATCCAGATCGCGGAGGGACTCGCCGCAGCCCACGAGAAAGGAATCGTGCATCGCGATATCAAGCCCGAGAACATCATGGTCCGCAAAGACGGAATCGTTCAGATAATGGATTTCGGACTTGCAAAGCTCAGGGGTGTCACGCGTCTTACGAAAGAAGGCAGCACCGTCGGCACCGCCGGCTATATGTCCCCCGAACAGATCCAGGGAAGAGAGACGGATTCGCGTTCGGACATTTTCTCTTTTGGCGTTCTTCTGTATGAGATGATTGCGGGCAGATCGCCATTCACAGGAGCCCATGAGACCGCAATCCTCTACGAGATCGTGAACGTGGACGTCCCTCCTCCTTCATCGGTGAAACCCGAGCTTGACCCCGAACTCGACCGCATCGTCCTGGAGTGCCTTGAAAAAGACCCCAACGAGCGGACGCAAGCGATCAAACAAGTCGCCATCGACCTCAACAGATTCAAACGATCATCGAGTAGAACGCGACTCAGCCGAACGTTTTCTACCAGTTCAGGTCGGCTGACTGCCGGGACTGTGACTGGCTCTGGATGGAACGTCGGTTCGATCCTCAAGAATGCGCGGACTGCATGGATCGTTGCGGGGACGGTCATTCTGCTTGCCGCGACAGTTTTTATTTTTCAGCCGAGGAATGACTCCAGCGAGGGTCCGACGAGTCGGTTGAATATATCCGTCGTCAATGCTCCTGAGCAGCAGATCTTCCATTCGGATATTCCCAGTCTCGCAATTTCCCCGGACGGCCGGCTGGTTGTCTACTCGCTCTCTGAATCGGGTTCATCTCAACTCTATATCCGATCCGTGAACAGCTTTCAGTCGAACGTCATCAAAGGAACTGCGAATGGTACTTCGCCATTTTTCTCTCCCAATGGACAGTGGATCGGATTTGTGTCTGAAGGCAAGATTAAGAAAGTGCCGACATCCGGCGGAGCGGTTGAAGTTTTATGCGATGCGCCCGGTTTTCGAGGCGCAGCGTGGGGACCAGACAACAGGATCTACTTCAGCCCGATGTTCGCATCCGGCTTGTCCTCCGTCTCTGCAGCGGGGGGTGAGGTCAAACCATTTTCCGTTCTCGACTCCACGCGAAGAGAACGCTCCCATCGCTGGCCGCAGGTGCTGCCGGGAGGAAAATTCATCCTCTATACGGTTGGCGACCTGACTAATCCGAATTCCTACGTTGATGCTCCTCTGGTGATCATGTCGCTCGAAACGGGCGAGCGTCATTTCCTCGACGTGCACGGTGAAATGGCACGGTACGTTGAACCGGGTTACCTGGTCATTGCGCGGAACGGAGCGCTGCTTGCGGCGCCGTTCAGCCTCAAGGATTTTCGCACGACGAAGCCCCCCTCGACGGTAGTGAACGATGTGAACGGCGACCCCGGAAGCGGCAATGCCGACTTCGCAATATCCGATAACGGCAATCTGATCTACCTCGCCGGCACTCTGAACAAGGATCTGGAACTTGTTTGGGTGGACCGCGACGGAAAAATCACTCCGTTCCCCCTCCCGCCTCAGCCGTATACCACTCCGCGCATTTCGCCGGACGGCACGAAACTTGCGCTGACCATCGGACTCGTGACGGCGAGTAGTAATGACATTTGGATCTACGACTTGAAGAAGCAGGCGCTGAACCGTCTCACATTCAACAAGAGGATGTTCGACCCGGTTTGGAGCAGGGACGGAAAGGATCTTTACTTTGCCGATGCGACGGATGGCAAGGAAGGCATTGTTGTCCAGCCCGCAGACGGAAGCGCAGACGGCGTACAGCTTCTGAGGAGTAAATCGATGCCGCGATTCCCCATCACCATCTCGCCGGACGGCGGGCGGCTGATTTTCAACTCTTATGGCGGACCGTCGGACGGAGATATTTTCGCACTGGATCTGAAACAACACAGCGACCCCATCCCGCTCTTTGCGGGCCCCGTGTACGAATATGGAGGCGGCATCTCTCCGGACGGTCGGTTTATCGTTTACGGGACGAATGAGACGGGAACTCTTGAGGTATACGTCCGCACATATCCGGACCTCAAAGGGAGGTGGCAAATCTCTTCAAATGGCGGACTGACGCCGATTTGGTCGCACGATGGGAAGGAAATATTCTTCCTCAGTACTGTCGGCAAGATGATGGTCGCGAGCGTTCGGACTTCACCCTCGTTTTCCGCGGACCCACCAAAGGAATTGTTTGACATTTCGCAGATGTATATCCCCAACGACCCGCTGACAAACTTTGACGTCACGCACGACGGCAAGCGCTTTGTTATGGTCCAAAATACACGAAGCAACACTCGAGCGTCATCGTTCAATTTCATCGTCAACTGGAAGAGCGAACTCCGGCACGACATTCCGCTAACCAGATAAAGGGTCTTGAGTGCGCGAACCAACCTTCCCGGTCAACCCGTCCCCGGTCGGATGAAGTCGATTCCCACGGTTTGACATTTTCAGCAGACAATTATTCGGCGCGATGATGAATCAGACAATTTCGTACTACATGATGCCTGAAAAACTGGGCGAAGGCGGGCCTGGCTCCCGATCTGTCCGCCGAGGCCTGAGCGCAGATGGAAGCCGGGTCACGTGGCATAAGGGATATCAATGATTGGCACGATAATTTTGCAAGGTCGAATATTGGAGAAGCCCGCCGAAGTCCCAAAATGGGCTGCGAGTGCGGTCCGGCGGGTGGTTGCCATATTGAGGATCCCGACGTTTTCGGTCGGGAGCCGCCTATGATTGGTCAAACGATTTCTCATTACAAAATTCTCGAGAAGTTGGGTGAAGGGGGGATGGGCGTTGTTTACAAAGCCCATGACACCAAGCTCGACCGGTTCGTCGCCCTGAAATTTCTTCCCCGACACATCGCCGCCAACGACGCGGAGAAGGCAAGATTCCTTCAGGAGGCAAAGTCGGCTGCGGCGCTCAACCATCCGAACGTCTGCTCCGTGATCGACATTCAGGAGGACAACGGCGAACAATTCATCGTCATGGAATATGTCGACGGGATGACGCTGCGGACAAAGCTCCAGGGCGGACCGATCCCCGCGAACGAGGCGATGACGTACGCGATTCAAATCGGCGATGCGCTCCAGGAGGCGCACAGCAACGGCATCGTTCATCGCGACGTGAAAGCGGATAATGTGATGCTCAATTCGAAGAAACAAATCAAAGTAATGGACTTCGGATTGGCAAAACTCAAAGGGTCGCTGAAACTGACGCGGACATCGAGCACCGTCGGAACCGTCGGCTATATGGCGCCGGAACAGATCGAAGGGGGCGATGTCGACCACCGGAGCGACATTTTCTCGTTTGGCGTGCTGCTCTTCGAGCTTCTCACCGGGAAACTTCCCTTTCGCGGAGAGCATGAAGCCGCGTTGGTTTATTCAATCGTGAACGAAGAGCCGACGGACATCACCTCTCTTCTGCCCGACCTCTCCCCTGTCGTCGTAAACCTTATTCATCGCTGCCTGGAAAAAGACCCCGCCGACCGCTATCAGCACATGGACGACATCGTGAGCGAACTCCGGCGCGTGCAGAAGAAAACCGGGCGCATATCGAGAGAGCATGCCATTCCCCCTCCTGAAGTTCGCCCAACCGCCCCAATCCTTCCTTCGAAAAAGGCCTCCCGACAGCTTGTCCTTTCTCTCGCCGCCGCCGCAGTGATCCTTCTTGTCGCGGTCGGATATTTTCTCTTCCGTCCGGCTCCTGCTGAAGACAGCAGGTCTGTGGCCGTCCTTCCGTTCAAGAACATGAATTCCGGTGAAGAGAACGAATTTTTCAGCGACGGCGTGACGGAAGATATTATCAACCAACTCTCCCGAATCCGCAGTTTGCGTGTCATGGCGCGCCCCGCCGTGATGCGGTTCAAGAACAGCGATAAGTCGCTGAAAGATATCGGCAGGGAATTGAACGTCGCGACTTTGCTGACGGGCACGGTCCGGCGGTCGGGTGACCAGATACGGATATCGGCTCAGCTCATCGAGGCTGCGTCTGAGCGTCAACTCTGGGGCGAGACATACGACCAGACAATGACGAAAGTGTTTGAAATCCAGACGGCGGTGGCCGAACAAATCGCCTCCGCACTACAGACGAACCTCTCAGCCGAAGAAGTGAGAAATGTTTCGAAGCAACAGACCGGAAATGTTGAGGCCTACACGTACTATCTCAAAGGACGCGAGTACTACTACCGATATCACAAAGAGGACAACGAGAACGCGGTCAAGCTGTTCAAGAAGGCGCTCGACCTCGACCCAAAGTACGCGCTGGCGCTCGCGGGACTCGGCGATGCGTATGCGCAGCGAGTGCAGAAGTTCGGCTATCCCTCCGCGTGGCTCGATAGCTCCGTCGCCGTCTCTTTGCAATCAATCGCCCTCGACCCGACGCTTGCCGAAGGCTACAAGGCCGCGGCCCTTGCGTACGGAACGATGGGGAAGATCCAACTCAACCTCGAGTACCTGCAGAAATCGATTGCACAGAATCCAAACTACTATCCCGCCGTTGCAAATCTCGGAGAAGGGTTGAGATCCACGGGGAAGCCGGACGAGGCTCTCGCATGGGTCAAGAAGGCGCAGGCGATTAACCCCACGGCCGCCGTCACCTCCTCGCTCCTCGGAGGCACCTACTACGACCTTGGAGACCTGGTCAACGCGCGGGCGAACATCATGCACGCACTCGAGCTTCAGCCCGACCTCGTTGATGCGAACGGACTTTTGTGTTTCCTCGACGCCGTCGGAGGTCAATCCCGTCTGGCACGAGAACGGGCGGAGAGGCTTGTTCACTCAAATCCCAACGAATCTTCGGTCCTGACGCTCGCCGGTGACATTGCCCTCATTGATCGCGCATTCAATGAGGCCATGGGGTACTATGAAAAAGAAATCTCCATCTCCGGGGATGAGAGCGGCAATTTTCTCTCCCTGGCGTACGTGTACGCGCGTTTGGGGAGGCCGAAGGACGCGGAGGTGTATACGGCGCGCGGCCTGCGTGCTGCAAAGAAATGGCTCGAAAAGGGGGACGAGGGGAGCGGGATACGAATGACAATCGCGCTCGGCTACGGAATGCAGGGGAACAAAGCGGAGGCCTCCAAGTGGTTCCACGAAGCACTCGATAGAGGATGGATCGACTACCGGGCGGCGGCTGTCTGGCCCCCCTTCGATACGTTCCGTAACGATGAAGAATTCAAGAGCGAAATGAAAAAGTTGGAGTCAAAGGTTGAACAGATGCGGAAGCGGGCCGAGGAGCTTGATTAGCGGGTTATCCTTACCTTCCACGATGCAAGCGATGAAGGCAGACACATGACCGGACAGACAATATCCCACTACAAGATCCTCGATAAATTAGGCGAGGGAGGGATGGGCGTTGTCTATAAAGCTCAAGATACAAAGCTCGACCGGCTTGTCGCGCTCAAATTTCTTCCCCACCACCTGACGACGGACGAGGCGGAAAAAGCCCGCCTGCTCCAGGAGGCGAAAGCTGCCGCCTCGCTGAACCATCACAATATCTGCACGGTCTACGGGGTTGAGGAGTCCGAGGGCCAGATGTTCATTTCGATGGAATATATCGACGGCGGAACGCTGCGTCAGAAAATTCCATTCTCGAAAATGGACGACGCGCTCTCCGTTGCAATTCAAATCGCAGACGCACTGCAGGAAGCCCACTCCCGTGGTATTGTCCACCGGGACATCAAAGCAGACAATATCATGCTGAGCGCAAAAGGCCAGGTGAAGGTGATGGATTTCGGCCTCGCGAAGTTAAAGGGCTCGCTCAAGCTGACCCGGTCTTCCAGCACTGTCGGCACGCTGGGTTACATGGCTCCCGAGCAAATTCAGGGGGGAGAGGTCGACCATCGGAGCGACATCTTCTCGTTCGGCGTGCTCGTTTTTGAAATGCTTGCCGGAAAACTTCCCTTCCGCGGCGAACACGAAGCCGCGATGGTCTATTCCATCGTCAACGAAGAACCGTTGCAGCTTGACCAGTTCCGTCAGGACGTCTCTCCCGTCCTTTCCAACCTGATCCTCCGGTGTCTTGAAAAGGATCCCGCGGATCGATATCAGCATATGGACGATATCGTCAGCGACCTTCGCCGTGCGCAGAAGAAAACGACGAAAGTTTCCCGAAGCTCGGCGTACATCCCCCTTCCATCACAAAACGTTCCGGCCGGATCATCTGTCACGCAACAGCCGGAAGCTCCGGCGCCAATGGGTTCCAGGACGCCCTCGTACATCCGATACGCCGCCGCGGCCGTACCGGTCCTTCTCGCGCTCGGCGCCTGGTTTTTCTTCTTCCCTTCGCGGCCGCCGCTGAACCCGGACATGACGACGCGCGTACTCCAGGTTCCCTTCACCCAATTTTCCTATCCCGGCATTGCGCCTGACGGTAACTGGGTTGCGTTCCCCGCGGCGGACGTGAACGGCAAGTGGGACATCTATTATATGCACGTGAGCGGGGGCGAGCCGAGAAAAATCACCTCCGATGCCACATTCTTCATTGAGCAATCGGTCGATATATCTCCGGAC
>DATJYV010000161.1:0-8708 GCA_035499415.1 Bacteroidota bacterium | reverse complement strand
ACGGTTCGCCAGTGCTTGCCGCCGAACGCCTTGACCCTGCTCGACCCCCGGTGAAGGTCGAGCGAATAATAATCCGGATGGTCGTACGGCGAGACAAAATCCGCGTCGTCGTGCGCCCGGAGAAACTCGATCAATGTGAGGAACTGACCCTCCAGATAGAAGTAGTCGTCCTCCGCCAGGTACACGAGGTCGCACTCCTGCTGGTCGCACAGAATCCTGAGCTGTTCGGTGAACGACCCTGCATTCCCCACGCCGGCCAGTCGAACCGGAACCACGTCCTGTTTTCTGAAATAGCGCAAGAAGAGTCGTTCATATTCCGGGGGACAACCGTCGAGCAGCGCCCATAACTTCACCCGCAATGTCCCCAACGACAACTTGAATGACCTCAGACAAATCTCCGCAAGCTCCAATTTGTCCTTCGTGACGATCGCAGGGCTTTTTGAAACTCCAGGATAGATCCTGTAGGCGACAGCAAGGTCATATCGACTCATTCCAACTTCCTTCAT
Organism: Bacteroidota bacterium; assembly: GCA_035499415.1. Taxonomy (GTDB): domain Bacteria; phylum Bacteroidota; class Ignavibacteria; order UBA10030; family UBA10030; genus DATJYV01. The sequence goes on along the minus strand of DATJYV010000161.1, from coordinate 8,202 downwards.
CCTGCCGGATTCTTGTGAGCGACGGGCACCGGCAGCCACTTCGCAACAAGCAGCTTGTCCTGTTCACCGAGGAGCCATCGCCAGGCAAGGAATCCGTATGAGACCACCAGCAGGGCGAAATAGACCCCTTTGACGCCGGGGTTTGCAGTCAGGAGTTTCCCCGTCACCGCGAGAGCACCTCCGACCACGGCGGTCGCGACGGCCGTCCAGGTAGCCCGGCTCAAGCGCTGTCTCGCGGGTCCGAGAAAAACGCGGCTCATGACGAAAAGTATCGCTGTGTCGATAATAATACGGAACAGCCAGGCGCACGCTGTACCCAGGATTCCGTAGGTGCTGGTGAAGTAGTAGAGAATCGCGACGTACACCGGCAGCTCAAAAAGCGAAAGCTTCGCCGGTAAGTCCGGTCTGCCAAAGGCCTGAAGGGCCGCGTTCGGCAGTTGGGCAAGTGAACTGAAAATCATTCCGCCGGAAAGAAGAATCATCACCCAATCGCTCTTGCTCGCGAATTCTTCTCCCAGCCAAACACGAAGGATATCACCGCTCCAGAACACAAGAAAGAGCACAAGAGGAAGGACGATGAGGAATGTATATTTGACGGACCGTCGATAATAGGCGACCGCCTGGCGTCTGCCTTCGTCGCTTGACAACCCCGCGCTGATGAACGGGAAAAGGGTCGTCACAAGACTTGCCGGAATGAGCAGAAGCTTCAGGACGGCATCATAGGGAACGGAATAAAACGTAACCCATGCAACGGACAGGAGGGCACCGATGAACGCGCGTTCGCAGAGCGAGAAGAAAGGGGCGACAACCTGGGATATCCAAATCCATCCGCCGAACCGAAGGAGTTTTCCATACTCCCCCGTTGAGGCCTCAGGATTCGCGCGGGTAATCTCAGGAAGAAGACGAAGGGAGAGAAGCAGGAACGAGCCCATCATGAAGAATCGCGTGAGCACGGTCAGGAGGATGATGCTGAAAAAATCACCCCCGAGGTACACGACGAGCGCCGACCCGCCCCACTGGAGGGTCGCATTGCAGGCGATCAACATGTTCAGAAGGTCAAACCGATGGAATGCGAGAGGGACGCTCTTGAGGGCCGATTGAATGAAAATGGCCGGGAGGCAGACGGCAAGACACAGGAGAGATTTTCGCGCCAACGGCTCGAGGTCGGGCGAAATGTTGAGGAGCCGTGTAACCCCCGATAATGCGACGCCCGCGACGACGATTCCGCTGGTCAGGCCCAGGCCGAGACTGATTGCGAGGGCGGAACGGACGAGCCCCGCAGCCCTGGATTTGTCGTTCGAGGCAACGAGACCCGCAAGGAATTTCGTCGCGGCCTGACCAATCCCCAGGTCAAAAAATGAGAAGTAGCCAACAAAGACCCAAAGAAGCGAAAGGAGGCCGAAGAGTTCCTTACCGATCCTCGCGATGATGAATGGAATGCAGAGAATCGAAATCCCGACGCCAAAAATCTGCGCGGAGAAGTTGAGGAAGGAATTGAAGGAGAACGAGCGGGCTGCGAGCTTCATCGTGAAGAGTCATCGATTCCGGGCACGCACTGTTCGATTTTCATTTCGATCAGCATAGACGAACATCAAAAGCATTCAAGGCGCGACTTAATAAAAAACCTGGTTCGATTTATTGTTCAACACAATCCCTCACGTGCATCTGATTCACATCATGGCGTCCAAACGGGAGTCGCGTACCAAGGTCGATTCGTTTGGTTATCCGGGAATTGTTCCTCTGCAAAGGTCATTGGACAAGTTTGGAACGTCGCCCGGAGGCGCCTCAGGTCGCAGGGGCGGATACCTTTGTTATATCGCGCGCACGGGATTCGATGCTTACGTCGAGAGGTTTCCCGAAATATTCGCCGGCGAAATTGGCAATGTCCTTCTTGAGAGTGACGCCATTCGGTCGACGAACAATCCGACACCCAGCGCGCAAACGAAGCTGATGATGAAATCTCCCCCTCTCGTTACGACGTAGAAAATGCTCATTCCAACAACCGAGAACATGTAGGCGAGAATCGTCAGGTCGCGGAACTGTTTGCTCGCTCGATATCGGAACCATGCGATGGAACTGAGCAGACCGAAAATGAACGGGCCGAGAAGGATCCCCAACAGGCCGAAGTCTGCGTGCAATTCCCGTAAATAGCTTCCCGTGTTTGCTCCGACAGGGGTGTTGTAGAATTGTTGATAGTAAGGAACATACGTCTTGAGGCCGAACTTATCGAGCAGACGGAAAACGGGGGCGAAGGTATTTCCGCCCGGGAGTATTCTCTCCCCGCCCTGTTTCAGGTACTGATTGAGGACACCGAACTCGACGGTGAAATACATGTACACCATCGGCGTCACAAAACTCGCACCTTCGAGACTGCGAAGCTGGGTTGTGGCATCTGATAGGGATTCGTTCGCGCCCCGCAGGCTTCGAATCGTTTCCAAGCCGAGCGCGAGTATGACAATTACTACTCCAATCGGCGCAATTCGCTTCCACCTCGATTCGCGTACTTGTTCTGCGCCCGGCGCGACACCGCGCTTTCCGAGAAGATACGAAGCGGCAAAAAGTATGGCTCCGATGATAATTCTCGCCCTGCCCATATTGGCGAGTTCTATGAAGATGATAAGAATGAGGGGGAGAAAACCGGCAAATTTGAATCTTCCGGCGAGGGAGATGTATGCGCCGCCGACCACTGCGGCGGTCATGCCGAGGGCGTCGAAATACGGAATCATTCCGGGGAGCTGGTCTGCGAGGCGCATCGAATACACAAGATTACCGTAAAGGAGAACATTGGAGACGCTGCCGAATTTCCGAAGTACCACCCACCAGTGCTGGAGCCCCGCAAGAAGGGTCACAATATTGAGAATCCAGAGAGCAGTCCGCAGGGCGCGTTCTTCGGCTCTGGTTTCTTCCGGCCGCCGGGAAAGAAGGTCGCTTCGCAGGGACAGTCGATCTCGAAATGCGTAATCAAATGTCGCAACGGCAAATGCGCCGAACGCGAACGCAAGGCTTCCCACGATGATCACGATCCATGTTCCGGAATCCAAACGGTAGTAGTCGATCAGGCGGGCTTCGAAGAGCGCGAGCGCAACCGACCAGACGCCGGCGTAGATGGAGACGTGATTAAACCAGCGTCGGAAGACGAATCGACCCGAGAGGGCGAGGCAGAAACCCGCGAGGAGGATGAGGGAGATAGACATCCGGCTCCCATCTCACACCTGTTCCGGAATCCGGTAGAGCCTGGCGATGCGCCGGATGCGATTCTGCATCCTCAACTCAATCGGTCGCAGGGTGCCGCGTCGCTGCGAAACGCCGTGTATCCAGAAGACGATGATGAGGGTCAGAAATGTGGAAAGGGCGAACACGGAGAGGACGATCAATGTCCGCATCGGTTTTACCTTCTTCTCCGGAGGCACCGCTTTGTCGAGTACGAGCAAAACGGGAACTTCCTTCTGTTCATCGACCTTTGCTTGTTCGTACAATGGAACCAGGAATTCGAGAATTTTTTGCTGAATCGACACCTCGCGAAGCAATCGGATCCCTCCCATTCCGGCTTCCGGATATTCACCGAGCTTCCGGTCGAATTCAGAGAGCTCAATGCGGAGTTGTTGAAGCATCGGATTGTCATGTGAAGTCGTCCGCGCGAGAATCGCGTACTCGATTTCCTTCTTCGCCCTGGAAGCGTACAGCTCCGCCACAGACGCGTACGCCGAAGCGTTTTCCGGCGGTGCTACGAGAATTCCCGATACCGCCTCGAAGGATTTGAGCGTATCTTCCGCGCGGTGCAAATCCTCCTTGCATTGGTCGAGACGTCGTTCGATGAATTCCCTGTTGTCGTGAGCCTCTCGGGTGGCAAGCTGAATGCTGATGTCATTGAGTACTTCGACGTATCGGTTCGCAATAGCCGCCGCCCGCCGCGGGTCCTTGTCTTCCACGTCGATGTTAATATAGTCCTCCGTCTGAATCTCGAAAGAGGAATTACCGTCCAACATCTTTATTGCTTTCTCCATCGAGCTGTCGCTTATTTCATAGACCTTCATCAGATCGAAATCTTTTACGATCCGTTCCATCGTCGAGCGGCTCTTAAGAATCGCGATGTAATTGTATGACCCTTGTCCTCCACCAAGCTTCGACAACCCCGGGAGACTCTTCAGCAACGATCCGGTGGATCCGAGCGTGGCGCCTCCAAATGAGAGTCCGCTCTCTTCTTTTGGCGGGAGAATCGACGCGGTCGCGCGGTACCATTTCGGAAGGATCAGACTTACTCCGATCGCGATGACCGTCAGCGCGGATACGTTGATGAAGATAAACCGGCGCCAGGTCGTGAGGACCGACAGGAAATCAAAGAAATCTCCCTTCGGCGAACCGTTGGGACTGTAAGTTCCTTGAGTATATCTCCCTTCATCCATAAACTAAGATCCTACGTTTCTACGAATGAACGTCGATGATGTGAGGGCTCTTTCCTGAGATCGAACGGAGCAGTGATTCTTCATCGCACGCCCCTATTTGTTGAGCTGCAAAATCAGCACGACGACGGTAAATGCACCCGTGATGATGGAGGCAATCTGCGCCACATTGTTCAAAACATAGGCCGCCGGATGCTTCACTTCCTTCGGCACCCAAATCTCGTCTCCTTCCTCGATTGTCGTCTCCGGGGGATCAAGCGCCTGCAGCGTTCCCGCCTTGAGAATTTTCACATCGCTCGACCTGGCGTCATCGGTATAACCGCCCGCCTTCGAAATATAGTATGAGAGGGGAGAGCCCGGAATGAACTGAATGTGTCCCGGCTGGACTACCTCGCCGAGGACAAAAACGGTTCGATACCGGGATGGAATGAAAACCTGGTCACCGTCTCGCAGCAGAACGTTCTGCGACGTGTCTCCCTGTAAATAATAGCGTTCCAGGTTCATCGAGACAATTTCGTAGCTCATTTGAAGTCCCTGCTGCATCCGAAAATACGAAGTGTCCTCGAGAGCACTGACGGCCGCCATCCGCTTGAAGAATTCCGCCTGCCGTTCATCCGGCTTCCCCTCCGCCGACGATCGCCGAATCTCGACGGTTCGTGGTGAGGCGTTCGGGGTCATTCCACCCGCGAAGGCAAGAATGTCGGTCACCCTCGTACGGTCCCGGTCGATCGGGTACGTTCCGGGATTGCGTACCTCGCCGCTCACGGTAACGGAAAGCACGCCCCGCAGCTCACGGTTTGAGCGGACAACCACGCGGTCTCCTGCTTCGAGGAGCGTCCCGCCGTGCGTCAGCGGCACGCGCGCGATCATCGAGGCGATTTCGATGCTGTCACCTTTGTAGATGTCGACCGTATCGCGCATCGCCCATTGGCTCAATCCTCCTGCGAGTGCAAGGGCATCGGAAAGAGTTTCGCCCTGGACGTGTTCAAATCGTCCCGGTTTCAGAACGGCTCCGAAGACACCGATCGAATTGTGCTCACCGTCCGATTGCGGAACGACTATTTCATCTCCCTCAAGCAAACTTGGGTTCCACCGGTCATCCGACGTGGCGTAGTACTTCGGCAGATCAACCCGATACGCCGCTCCCCCTCTGCGCTTCAATACAATATTCCGCTGAGACATCGCTTTTCGAGCCCGCAGCGCCGCATCGTAGCGTTCCATTTCCTCCGCCGTCCGCGGCTGAACGCGCAATCCATCCTTGTCAATTTCTCCGTTCGCGATAAGAATGGCCTTGTCGACCCTGTCCGAGGCGTAGAGGACAACACGCCCGGGCATGCTCACCTCGCCCGTCACCCGGACAGAGACCAGGCGCGACGATACGAGCGTTACCGAAACATCGCCCGCGGTGTACTTGGACCGGAGAGCGGAGATGATTTTTTTCTTGGCTCCCGAGAGCGTTGAATCTGCAACGTGCAACTCGCCTACCGTCGGAACGACCAGCGTTCCCTCCGGCGTTACCGAGAGAATGAAGTTCATCGGAGCACTCGCCCACGTGTTGACCGAAAATACGTCTCCGGGCCCTACGATGTAGATGTCCGGATTGAGCGGCGCGTCCAGCGGCGCAAGGGACGACGGCATCCGCTGGGACTCTGTCGTCCGTCCCTGCTGGACGAGCGACTCGAGCGTCGTCGGTTCATCCGTACGAGACCGCTCTTGGCTCCCCGCAATCGTCGCGGTCGAGAGAGAAAGCGATAGAATACAGACAAGCCGCCGGATCTTCGTCGTGTCTTCCATAATTAATGCTTCGAGAGAATTTCGGCTATTCGTTCTGCCGTCTTCCCATCCCATAATTCCGGTATGGTCCCCCGTTTCTGTTTCCCGGCAAGGATTTCATTTACCTTTTCCATCAGACGGTCAAAATCTTCGCCGCACAATTGGTTCGTACCAACCTCGACCGTCGATGGTCGTTCGGTATTCTTTCGCATCGTCAGGCACGGAATGCCGAGATACGTCGTCTCTTCCTGAATCCCTCCCGAATCGGTGATGATCAATTTTGCATTCTCCATGAGAGCGAGAAAGTCGATGTATCCCACCGGGTCGATGAGCTTGAGCTGTTTGATCGACTCCGCTTTCTTCTGAAGTCCGAACGACTGCAACGCTTTGCGCGTGCGCGGATGAATCGGAAAGACGATATCCATCTTGTCTGCAATTTCACGGAACGATTCAAGGATTCGGGAAAGATTCTCGGCCCGGTCGACGTTGCTGGGCCGATGGAGTGTTACCAGAGCGAAGGATTGAGGATCAAGGACCAAGGAGTTGAGGACTCGTGAGCGCTTTGCTTTGTCGCGATATATCACAAGCGAATCGATCATGATGTTTCCGACGAATGAAATCCGCTTCTCATCGATTCCCTCGTGCCGAAGATTCGTCAGTCCACTTTTCTCGGAAACAAAGAGCAAATCCGAAAGGGAATCGGTCACGATTCGATTTATTTCTTCCGGCATTGTACGGTCGAAACTGCGGAGGCCCGCTTCGACGTGCGCGACGGGGATCTGCGCTTTTGCGCTGACGAGACTGCACGCGACCGTCGAGTTGACATCTCCCACGACCACGACGAGGTCGGGCCGATCCTTCTCGACCACCTTTTCAAACTCCACCATCACCTTCGCCGTTTGCTGGGCATGCGACCCCGAACCAACGCCGAGGTAGACGTCCGGCTTGGGAAGCTCGAGGTCGTCGAAGAAGACTTTCGACATCGAATCATCGTAATGCTGGCCGGTATGCACGATCCGATTTTGGATCGAGCCGCTGTACTTCTTGAGCGCGCGGTTCAACGGGGCGATCTTCATGAAGTTTGGTCGGGCGCCGGCGACGGAGATTATTTTCTTCAAGAATCGAATTATTGCTCGTTAAGAGTGTTACGTATTGAGGATTGGGGGTAAAGGATCAAGGTGAAGTGTCACGTTTCAACATCTGACCGCTGACGGCTCGCCTCATCTCTCCTCATACGCCCTTTTATAGTACTCGACGTACTCTCCGTTCATCACCCTCTTCCACCAATCCTGATTCTTCGCATACCACTCGACAGTCTCTTCAAGGCCCGCTTCGAACGGTCGTTCCGGTCTCCATTCCAGTTCCGTCTGGAGCTTGCCCGAATCGATTGCGTACCGTCGGTCGTGGCCTTGCCTGTCCTTCACGAAGGAGATCAGCGAGTCGGGTTTACCCAGGATGCGCAGGATCCGTTTCACGAGGTCGATATTTTCCCGCTCGTTGCTCCCGCCGATGTTGTAGACATCGCCCGGCCGTCCTTTGCGCAGTATCACGTCGAGGGCCGAGCAGTGGTCCAGCACGTGGAGCCAATCGCGGACATTCTTGCCGTCCCCGTAGACCGGAAGCTTCCTGCCGCTCAGCGCGTTGACGACCATCAGCGGAATGAGCTTCTCGGGAAACTGATACGGTCCATAGTTGTTGGAACAGCGGCTGACGACGACCGGGAACCCAAACGTGCGGTAATACGCAAGAGCGAGGAGGTCGGCCGAGGCCTTGCTGGCGGAATAGGGGCTGTTCGGATGAAGCGCCGTCGATTCCGTGAATCTCCCTTGCGGTCCGAGCGACCCGTACACTTCGTCGGTCGACACCTGAAGGAAGCGCCTGACGCCCTGCTCCATCGCCGCTTCGAGGAGACAATGTGTGCCGGTGATGTTCGTCCGGATGAATTCCGACGCTCCCAGGATGCTCCGGTCGACATGCGATTCCGCGGCGAAGTTGACAATGGCATCAACGTGATGCCGGCCGATCAGCC
>DATJYV010000160.1:0-6923 GCA_035499415.1 Bacteroidota bacterium | reverse complement strand
TTGGAGCCACGCTTTCGGGCGTCCCGAGCACCACAGCTCCCGCACCTGCTTTGAGCGCGGCTGTCGAACACATCGCGGCCGCGCCTGTGAGATTTTTTGACCCCGCAAGAACCAGCACTTTTCCCACGGAATACTTGTGAGCGCGGCGAGAACGAGGCGGAAGAACGCGGTGTACTGCCCGGGAACTCAGGAGAAATGTCTTGAACCGGGGAGCCCCGAGAATCGATGAAGGAATACCGATGTCGGCGACATGAAGCTCGCCGGCCGAATCGGCTCCCTGATTGCACCAACACCCGATTTTCGACGCCGCCAGCGTTACCGTCAGCGCCGCGTTGACGTGAACGCCTTCAGCGACGCCGTTCGAGCCGTTAATGCCGGACGGTATGTCGACCGCGGTAACGGCACCTCCCTGTCCGTTCATCCATTCGATGGCTTCCTTGAACGGCCGGTGCGGGACTCCTCCGAACCCCGTCCCAAATACGGCATCGACGACCAGCGCTGGTGAAAATCCCGTCGCAGCGGCGGCAGAGAACTTCTCCACACGTAACGAATGTGCGCTATCGCGCGAAAGTTTTTTCAGGATCCAATAATTCGTCTTCGCATCCCCTCTCAATGAAGATGCGGAGCTTGTCAGATATACCGCGATCGTTCCGCCGTCGGCAAGAAGGTGACGTGCGGCGACGAAACCGTCTCCGCCGTTATTTCCCTTCCCGCAGACGACGGCGATTTTTTTTTCCGCAAGCGGTCCGAATTGTTTCCGCAGGAGTCTCGCAACTGACGCCCCGGCGTTTTCCATCAGCACGAGCGAAGGAATTCCGTACTTTCGTTCCGCCTGTTCATCACACCACCTCATTTCTTCGGCGGTGACCACTCGCTCGAGAGACCCGGTTTGCATCGGACTCAGAAGAGCTGATGCGTGAGACGCAGGACGGCGGAGGGATAGATTCCGAACTGGAGCGTCATGAGTGCCGAAAGAATGAGGGCAATGAGCACCGGACGCGCCGGCGCGGATACGGGGGTTGCCTCGCCATCCTGGAAGTACATGACGACGACGATCCGAAGATAGTAGTAGGCGGACACGACGCTCGTGAGGACGCCGACGATCGCAAGCCACGTCATGCGGGCATCGATCGCCGCGAGGAAGACGTAGTACTTTCCGAAAAACCCCGCGAACGGAGGAATGCCGGCGAGCGAAAACATGAAGAGCGCCATGAGTCCCGCAAGCAGAGGCCTCCGCCTGCTCAAGCCGGCATACGAATCGATTCCCAAACCCTCCGAGTGGTCCCGCTCGACGACGGAAATGACGCCGAATGCCCCGAGGTTCATGAACGCGTAGGCGGAAAGATAGAACATCACTCCCACCTCCCCTTGTACGCTCCCCGCAGCGACTCCCGAGAGCATGTAGCCCGCATGGGCGATGCTGGAGTAGGCGAGCATTCGTTTGATGTTCGATTGCGAGATCGCGACGACGTTTCCGACGATCATCGAAGAGGCCGCGATGACCGCAATGACGGCGGCGACGCTGGAACCGCCGAAGTGCAGGGTGCGGGAGAAGACGGTCAGAAACGCGGCGAAGGCGGCGGCTTTTGCCCCGGTCGACATGAAGGCCGTCACGGGAGTAGGGGCACCTTCATAGACATCCGGAGCCCACATGTGGAACGGGACTGCCGCGACCTTGAACGACAGCCCCACGGCAATGAGCGTGGCGCCGAGCGTGAAGATCATCCGTGAGCCGGCATCCGGATGCATCGCGCCTATCAACGTGAGATTCGTCGTACCGCTCGACCCGTAGACGAGCGCTATTCCATAAAGAAGAAATCCCGTGGCGAACGCGCCGAGAAGAAAATATTTCAGCGAAGCTTCGTTCGAGCGCTCTTCCGTCCTGAAAAATCCGGCGAGGACGTAGAGACAGATCGACATGAGTTCGACGCCGAGAAAGACCGTGATCAGGTCGTTGGCCGAGGCCATGAGGACCATGCCGACCGTTGCGAAAAGCAACAGGATCGTGTATTCGGCCTGCGGATGGCCGAAGCGTTGGAGATACGGTTCAGAGAGAAGAAGGGTGACAATGCCGGCGAGGCAGAAAAGCAGGGTGAAGAAACACGGATAGACACCATGGAGGATCATGGAGCCGAAGCTTGGACCCTCCGCCGTCATGCCTTCGACCGATAACGCTCCGGCGAGGACGAGGCCGACGAACGCGACCATGCTGACAAGGCGGATGTTCGCATTCTTTGGCGCTCCGGCGATGAGCGCCGCAAGCGCCGTGAAGATGAGTACGATCAGCGGGTAGTTGGATGAAAAATCAGCCATCGTCTTTACCGACGCCCTTTGGGCATTGCCTGCGGCGCCTTCGCGATGCTCGAAGACGACACAGGCGAGACTTGCGCGTATCGGACATGAATTCCGCGGCGCGCGTTTTCCATCTGTTCGACGGCATTCCTCACCGCCGGCGCCGACTTTGAAAGAAACGTCGACGGATACACGCCGATCCAAACTATGAAGACGATGATGGGAACCAACGCCGCGATTTCCCTCGGCGCCAGGTCGGTTAGCGTGTGTCCGCCGTACATTCCCCCTTCGCGCCCCGGACCGAGCATGACCCGCTGGTACATCCAGAGAAGATACACGGCGGAAAAAATGACGCCGAGACCCGCAACGGCTGCGTACGCGTAGCTGTCGAGAATACCCGATTTGAATGCGCCCACCAATACGAGGAACTCGCCGACGAACCCGTTCAATCCCGGCAGCCCCATGGAGGACAAGGAGACGACCATCAGGATCGTCGCGTAGACGGGGATGAATTTTGCCGCCCCGCCATAGTCCGCGATCATCCGGGTGTGTGTACGGTCGTAGATCATTCCGACGAGAAGAAAAAGAGCCCCGGTCGACAGCCCGTGGTTGACCATCTGGATCACCGCCCCCTGCATTCCTTCTTCCGTCATCGAAAAAATCCCAAGCACCACGAAGCCCAAATGAGAGACGGAGGAGTATGCAACCAGCTTCTTCATGTCTGTCTGCACCATGGCCACGAGGGCGCCGTAGACAATGCCGACCACGGAGAGGACTGCAAGAATCGGCGCCGCGCGCACGGCTGCATCGGGGAAAAGCGGAAAGCAAAACCGGATGAAACCGTACGTCCCCATTTTCAGCAACACGCCCGCAAGGATGACGCTGCCCGCCGTCGGCGCCTGGACGTGCGCATCGGGAAGCCATGTGTGAAGCGGGAACAGCGGAACCTTGATCGCGAAGCTCAGCGCGAATGCGGCGAACATCCACAGTTGGAGGTTGGGCGGAATACGGTCGGCCAGCAACGAGAGGTCGAGGAGGTTTGTCGTGAACTGCCCTCCCGGCTGGGTCGAAGCGAAGTACGCAAGCGAAAGAATCGCGACGAGCATCAGAAGACTGCCGAAGAGCGTATAGAGAAAGAACTTCACGGCCGCGTAGACGCGTTCCTGCCCGCCCCAAATGCCGATGATGAAATACATGGGGATGAGCATTGCCTCCCAATAAACATAAAAGAGGAAGAGGTCGAGGGAGACGAAAACGCCCAGCATGCCTGCCTCCAGGAGCAGCATCACCGCGGTGTATTCCCGGAGCCGCCGGTCGACCGAGTTCCAGGTGCCGAGAAGCGCGAGGGGCATCAAGAACGTCGTCAGCAAAACAAGCAGGAGTGAAATGCCGTCGATGCCGACGAAGTAGGAAATGTTGAGCGTGGCAATCCACGGAACATGCTGGACGAATTGATAGCCGGCTTTGGTCGAATCAAAGGCAAAGAAGAGGTAGAGGGAAAGGAGAAAGGGAACGGTCACGGCGGCGAGTCCGAGACGCTTGATCGTTTCGTCACTCGTGACCGGGGCGAATGCAACGGCGAGCGCTCCGGCGAGCGGCAGGAAGACGACGACCGTCAGAATGTGTTGGTCGATGAAGTTCAACGCAGCAGGTACCAGGATACGATGAGAAAGATCCCGCCGACGAATACGAGAGCGTACGACTGGGCGACGCCGGTCTGAATTTTTCGGAGCCGGGCCGATATCCCTTCAACGAGTTTGGCCGTGCCGTTGACTGCGCCGTCCACGACGCGGACATCGAATCCGCGCCATAGAAGGCCTTCGGAGATATTGAGGATGGGACGGACGATGGCAGCATCGTAGGCCTCATCGACATAATACTTGTTCAAGAGAACGGTATACAACCGCTTGAAACGCTGGACCGCGTTCGTCGCCAGGTCGATCCTGTCAAGATAGATTCTCCGCGCCGCTATGACCCCGCCGACCGCGGCCGCAACGGAAACAGCCATCAGCAACCACTCGGTCGTCCCGGATCCCGCTTCCACGCCCATCAGCTTGAGGCGGGCGGGGGCAAAAACGGGCGACAGCCATTCCTCCACCAGGTCGTAATGCGGCACACCGACGAACCCGCCGACGACGGAAAGGATCGCGAGCACGATGAGCGGCACCGTCATCGACTTCGGCGCTTCGTGCGGATGGACTGCGTGGGGGTCGAACCGCTTCTCCCCTTCGAACGTGAGCGAGACCAGGCGAAACATGTAGAATGCAGTCATCACGGCGCCGACCACGCCGGCAACCCAAAGAACGGCCGATCCGTGCTCGCTGCTGAACGCATTCAAGAGTATCGCGTCCTTGCTGAAGAAACCCGCGAAGGGCGGAATGCCCGCAATCGCCACCGCTCCGATCAAAAACGTCTTGTAGGTCGTCGGGAGCTCGTGCTTCAATCCTCCCATTGCGCGAATGTCCTGCTCATCGTGCATCGCGTGGATGACGGCACCGGAGCCCAGGAACAGCAGCGCTTTGAAAAACGCGTGTGTCATCAGATGAAAAATTCCGGCGCTGAAGGCCGCGACTCCCATCGCGAGGAACATGTAGCCGAGCTGGCTGATCGTCGAATACGCCAGAACTTTCTTGATGTCGTTCTGCACAAGTCCGATGGTTGCGGCAAACAACGCCGTCGCGGCTCCGACGATCGCCACGATCTCGAGCGTCGCAGGGGCGAGCGCGTACAGGATCGAGCAGCGGGCCACCATGTAGACTCCCGCCGTCACCATCGTCGCCGCGTGAATCAACGCGCTGACGGGTGTCGGGCCCGCCATGGCATCCGGGAGCCACACGTAGAGCGGAATCTGCGCCGACTTTCCGGTCGCACCGACGAACAGCAGAAGCGTCACCCAAAAAATCGTCGGGTTCCCCACGCTGAGAACGCCCGCACCGTTAAAGACCGTCGTGAAGTTGAGACTCCCGAATGTTTTGAAGATCAGCAGCATCCCGAGAATGAATCCGAAATCTCCGACCCGATTGACCACAAACGCCTTTTTCGCCGCATCGCCCGTGAACGTTTTCTCATACCAGAAGCCGATGAGAAGATACGAACAGAGCCCCACTCCCTCCCAGCCGAGAAACATGAGAAGGAAATTGTCGGCGAGGACGAGGTTGAGCATCGCAAAGATGAAGAGATTCAGATAGGCAAAGAATCGCGCGAAGCCGGGGTCTCCGTGCATGTAGCCGACCGAGTAGACATGGATCAGGAATCCCACGCCCGTCACGATGAGGGTCATGAGGATGGAGAGCTGATCCACCTGGTAGCTGACGGGAATGCTGAGCGAAGAACCCCCGGTCCCGGTCGAAATCCACGAGAATAATTCAAAAATGTGCTTCCGCGATCCGGGCTGCTCACCGAGGAGTTGGACAAACGCGCCCGCGGCCAGCAGGAATGAAAGCCCGACCGTCCCGCTTCCGATGAGCCCCAGCGTCCGCTCGCTCTTGATTCTCCATCCGCCGAGTCCGAGCAGCAGAAACCCGGCGAGGGGGATGATGACGATATACGGCGTGAGGGCAATCATCGGGGAGCCGTGTCGATATCCGCGGCCGCTACCATTTCAGGAGATTGATCTCATCGAGGTTGACGCTCTGCTTCTTCCGGAAGAGGGCGATGACGATCGCGAGTCCGACGGCGGCTTCCGCGGCCGCAACTGTCATGACAAAAAAAGCGAGCATCTGTCCTGTGACATCGCCGAGGTAGGCGGAGAACGCAACAAGCGTGAGATTGGCGGAATTCAGCATGAGCTCGATCGACATGAACACGATGATGGCGTTGCGCCGCGCGAGCACGCCCGCCGCGCCGGTGAAGAAAAGAATCGCGCTGAGGATGAGGTAATGCTGGATCGGGACCATGTTCACTTCAGTTTCTTCTTTGCAAGGACGATCGCGCCGACGATCGCGGCGGTGAGGAGGAGCGATGTTATTTCAAAGGGAAACAGGAATCGCGTATAGAGCTGGGAGCCGATGTTTTCCACCGTGCCGATATTGGCGGCCTGAACAGACATCGTCACGGACCGGCCGGCCGCAAAGCCGGCGAGGATGTAGACGATCTCCGCGAGAAGTCCGAGGGTCAGCCCCGCCGCCGCCGTTTTCTTGATGTTCATCCCCTCAACGAGGCGTCGTTCGTCCCCCAGGTTGAGGAGCATGATGACAAAGAGAAAAAGGACCATAATCGCGCCGGCATAGACGATGATTTGGATGACGGCGATGAACTGGGCATGGAGCGTGAGGTAAAGCCCGGCGAGGCAAAAGAAATTCAGGATGAGACAAAGGACGGAGATGACGGGATTCCGCCGCGTCACGACCAGGAGAGCCGAGACGACGGAGACCGTCCCGAGAAGGTAAAATGCAATCGATTCGAATGTCACGTCTCAGCGGAGAATGTGTCGAGGTCCTCCATCACGATTCCCGTACCCACCGGACGAGCTCCCGGATTGAGGGCCGCTTGCCGTACGACAGAATCGCGACGCGGAACACTTTGCCGGCGACCCACATCATCACGACAACGGACACGATCAGGAGCGGAATCGTCACGAGAAACTCCCATGTGGCCGGCATCTGGATCGGCATCCGGAGCACCATGAATGT
>DATJYV010000159.1:0-34259 GCA_035499415.1 Bacteroidota bacterium | reverse complement strand
ATCGCACCTCTTGCCGTCCCCGGCATCGTGACACTTTTATTGTTATCCGCCCCCGTCACAGAAACTGTGTGCGAACCGACGGCGCTCGCGACGTTCCATCCGTCAAACGTCGTCGCCGAGAAGGGGCTCGATAGTGTCAACGTCCACGTCCCGTGCTTTGGCGGGGAAGACGCTATGGCGTCGTGAACGTAAAGCTCGACTTCCTCGTGCGAGTTGTCTGCGCTGACAGCATTGTAGACATCGATCGTACCGTCGGAGGTGTACGAATCCGTCCCCGACCCGGAGAACGTATTGTTATCCGGAGTCTTGACGGTGGTATTGATGGTGAGTCCTGAAGGGAACCACACATCAATATAGAAATAGTCGTTTTCCGTCCCCCCGTTCGGCGTGTAGCTGGGAACGTTGATCGTCACGTCCGTGGACCCTCCAGACGAGATCGAACCGCTGAAGTGGACGAGGTCCGCTCCGCTGTTCCCCGCGGCAACACAAACGGCCCTTCCCGGATTGGCGACAAACGCGTCGATCGCCTGCTCGTACGGACTCGTACCGTCATGCGCCCCATCCTGACCGCCGATACTCCAATTCACCACGACCGGTTTTCCCAAAAGCGTCGCTTTCGCATCCGCGTACGTCAGTCCGTCGATCATCCTCGATTCGCTGAACGATTCATCTCCTCCCTTCACCACAATAATATCCGCCATCGGCGCGACGCCGGCGTACTTGCCGACGGCGAGCCCGTTCCCCGCCGCGGTTCCTGCGACATGGGTTCCGTGTCCTCCGGAGTCGCGCTCACGCACGAAATTGGCGGGGGTGCCGTCCAATTCATCGTTTATCTGCGCCTGGGTGTATTCGACCCCGTACGAAAATCCGGAGGGGGAAGCCTCGCCTGCCTGTGGAGTCAGCGTCTGGTCCCAGATAAAGAGGATCCTGCTCTTCGTCGTGTCGGCAGGGTTGCGAAAATCGAGGTGCTTCCAGTCAATCCCCGTGTCGTAGACGAGCACGATCGCTCCCGACCCGGTGTAGGAGACGCTGTTCAAGAATCCTTCGTGCAGGAGAGCTGCGCCGATCTCGGGGACGCTCACGTCCGACAACGGATAATTGACGGACCCCGGCTCCACAAAGCTGACCGAAGGCAAAAGAGCGAGTCGCAGGAGGTCCGATGTTGAGACCTGAGCTGTGACAAACCGGCGCAAGGTCGATTCGAGGCGGACGCCGGATCGGATAATTTCAGAAGGGTCTTCCGTGAAGATGATCGCGTTGTACCTGGGGAGGCCGGGCGGCTGCGCGACGGAGCTTTTCTTTAACGATGGTCGGGCACCGGGAAGAATGCCGCTTCCGGTGCGAACGATGGACTGAAAATAGGGGTGGAGCTTGGTCTGAATTTCCTGAGGGGACTGACGCGCAAGGACAGGCGTCGTGCAGAGCGGAATCAAGCCCGCAACAAGAATCTCCCCGAGTATTTTGCTTCGCACGCGCGGGTGCATTGTTCGAAAAAAGTAAGTAGACGAGACGCAAGAAGCAAATGGGAGTCAGCCTGTCGGCGGTCGGCGATGAGCGGTCAGGTTAATCCCGTCCGCGTGCCGGGTCAACCGCAGATGGAGGAGGATGGATTTGGTGTTGTTTCACGACGGTCCGGAGCAAAGATAATTCCCTCCGGCCCACGGATGGATGCTGGCCGTTCGATTGGTTCGGTAAACGGATTCTGCTGAGCCCGGATGAACCAAGAACTCCAACCGGTGCTCCACGCCACAACCGGACTTCGCTACCTTGCCCCTGTATTTCCCCCTCCGTAACTTACTCCGGCCAGCCCGCGACGATGAGATTTAAAAAACCTCTCCCCTTGAGTATTCTTCGAGCTCCCGTTATTTTTATAATCGCGGGTTCATCCGTCGCCCTCCCGCAGGAGATCAAGTTCGAACATATTTCCCTTCAGCAAGGCCTCTCTCAGACATCCGTTTTCTCCATCGCCCAGGACCGGAAAGGGTTCATGTGGTTCGCGACGCAGGACGGGCTCAATCGATACGACGGCTATTCGTTCCTCGTCTATCGCCACGACCCTCAGGATTCGTCGTCTCTCTCGGACAATTACGTCACCGCATTGCTCGTCACTCACGACGGCACGCTTTGGGCCGGAACGCGGGGAGGAGGGCTGAATCGATTCATTCCGCGAACGGCTCAATTCACCCACTACCGTCACGACCCTTTGAACGTCCGTACTATCAGCAACGACGAGGTCCGTTGCATTTACGAGGACCGGGCTGGAGCGTTATGGGTGGGCACCACCGGCGGGCTCTGTCGCTATGATGCCGCGACCGGTCGATTCAAACGATTCACGCACGAGCCGGGAAATTCCCGCAGCATCCCGCCGGGACTCGTACAGTGTTTGTTCGAGGACAGGAGCGGCCTGTTCTGGGTCGGTCTGCTTGGCACGCTTGGTACCCTTGATCGGTCGACGGGAGAATTCACCCGTGGAGGTCTCGGTTTCCACGATATCCTCACGAATCAAATCTCGCAGGATTCCGTCGGAAACATCTGGGCCGGCCTGCAAAATAGCACGTATATCCGGCAGGGAACCCGATGGATTCAAAGCCGGGATCTCATGCACACGTCAACTCCACACGCGGTTCGGGTTATCCTGAAGGGTCGGAACGGCACGATGTGGTTCGGTGCGGATGCGGGGTTGAATCGATACGACATTCGCAACCGACGGCTCACGACATTTCTGCACGACCCCTTGAACCCCCTGAGCATCAGCGGCAACTCGGTCAACGCCCTTTTCGAAGACAAGGAGGGAATCCTCTGGGTCGGGACGTTTGACGGCATCAACAAGTACGCACCCGCCCAGTTCAAGTTCCGGCATCTTAAATGGGGAGACACACAATCTTCGAACGGAGCCTGGAACAAGGTCCGCGGATTTTCAGAAGACAAACACGGGATGATCTGGGTCGCAACACAGTCCGGCCTGGCAACCTTCGACCGGCGGTCCGACAAACTCACGCAAATCTCAACCGACGCGTGGTATTCGGCGGAAAATAACCTGCGCCTCCTCTGGTCCCTTCTCGTGGCGGAGGGTCCCAACGGTCAGGCCCTCTGGGTCGGCACAAACGGACAGGGATTGATCAATATGAGTCTGGGCAATCCGGGTGCGCCGTCGTTCTCCAAATTTCTTCCCGAGCCCGGCAATCCCCGTTCGCTGAGCGGCCCCTCCCCCGTCGCGCTTTGCGAAACACGCGACGGCACCCTGTGGGCCGGAACGCTGTGGGAAGGACTCAACAGGTTCAACAAGAAGACACGAACGTTCGACCGTTTCGTCAACGACCCCTCGAATCCGCACAGCATCAGCGGAAACGAAATCTGGACACTTTGCGAAGGCGCGGACGACGCGCTGTGGGTCGGGACCGGAGGCGAGGGACTCAACAAGCTGGACAGAAGGACCGGAGAGTTCATGCGATACCGCCACGACCCAGCGGACTCGCTGAGTCTCAGCGACGACAAGGTGACGGCCGTCGTCGCCGGGTCACAGGACATTCTGTGGGTCGGGACGTACACCGGGTTGAATAAATTTGACACTCGCAACGGAGTTTTCCGGCATTTCACAACGCGCGACGGCCTGCCCAACAATGTCGTCTACGCGATTGTTGACGACCGCGCCGGCAATCTATGGCTCAGCACCAACAACGGCCTCTCGCGGTTCACCATCGCGCAGGAGACTTTTCGGAATTTCGATGCAGGCGACGGACTCCAGAGCAATGAATTCAATCACGGAGCCGCGTTTCGGTGTCGGGATGGAGAAATTCTGTTCGGCGGGGTCGACGGATTCAATATCTTTTCGCCGTCCGGCCTCGTTGAAGACAACAACGTGCCTGCCGTCGTCCTCACCGATTTCAAGGTATTCAACAAATCGGTGGATCCATCTCCGACGGAGCAGCGACTGACAACCCATATCACCAGCGCAGACGCGATTCATCTCAGCTACCGCGACGCCGTGCTGTCGTTTGAATTCGCCTCCCTCGAATTTACGAATCCCCTGAAGAATCGATACGCGTATCGGATGGAGGGGTTCGACAAGGATTGGGTTTCGGCCGGGTCGAAGCGTGAGGCGACCTATACGAACCTCGACCCGGGAACGTATGTCTTCCGTGTCAAAGCCGCAAACAGCGACGGGGTCTGGAATGAGGCGGGAACTTCCATCCTCCTCACCATTACCCCGCCGCTCTGGCAGACTTGGTGGTTCCGCTGTCTGGCGGTTCTGGCGCTCCTTTCAACCGCACTGGTCGTATATCGAAGGCGCGTTCGAGACCTGGAATTCCGCCAGGCGACCCAGCAGGAATTCGCGCGCCGATTGATCGGATCGCAGGAGGCGGAACGGAAGCGCGTTTCGGCTGAACTCCACGACAGTATCGGCCAGGACCTTCTCGTCATCAAGAACAAGCTGCTCCTTGGCCTTCAATCGCAGGACGGCGGCGACGAAAGGACGGACGATTTTCGGGAGGCGATCGACTACGTTTCAAATTCGCTCAAGCATGTCAGAGAAATTTCGCGCAACTTGCGCCCGGTCCAGCTGGACCAGATCGGCCTGACGGCGGCCCTCGAGTCGCTCGTCGAAACGGTCGCGGAGTCGTCGCACATTTCTGCCGATGTGAAAGTCGACAAGTTGGATAATCTGCTAAGCAAGGAGGGCGAGATAAACATCTTCCGGATTGTTCAGGAGAGTTTGAACAACATTCTGAAGCACTCAAACGCCTCCGCCGTTCGCGTGGAGATGAAGAAGAGCGGCCGTGGTCTGAGCGTAACGGTCGAAGACAACGGTCGAGGGATGGACACGAGTGTCGGAGCCGCGCCGAGAGGACTGGGACTCAGCAGTATGGAGGAGCGGGCGCGGATTCTCGGCGGCGACCTGCAGATTGAATCAACGCCGGGAAAGGGGACGCGGGTCCGATTGAGTATACCGATTCGTGAGGAACGTCATGGCTGACACGCTGAGCGTGGTGATTGCAGACGACCATCCGATCTTTCGCGCCGGTGTACGACAGTCTCTTGAAAAAGCCGGCGGGATCGCGATAACGGGCGAAGCCGAAAACGGCGAGGAGGCGCTTCGGTTAATCCTGGACCTGAAACCGCGCGTTGCCATTCTTGACATTCAGATGCCGCGCATGTCCGGGCTCGACGTCGCCCGCCGTATCGACCACCTCCGTATTCCGACGAAAGTCATTCTCCTGACGATGCTCGACGACAGGCGTGTTTTCCTGGAGGCCATTGATGCGGGAGTGAAAGGATACGTGCTGAAGGACACCGCCATTCCGGAACTCAGGAAGGCAATCAGCGTGGTCGCAGAGGACCGGCACTACATCAGCCCATCCCTCGCAGGGATTCTCGTCGAGAGGAAGTCTGCCTCGTCCCCTTCGTCGGAGGTCGAGGATCTGACCCCGGCCGAACTTCGCGTTCTGAAGCTCATCGCCGAATTGAAAACCAATCAGGAAATTGCCGAGGAGCTTTTCGTCAGCAAAAGAACCGTCGAGAACCACAAGGTAAACATCTCCCACAAGCTCGGACTCGACGGCGCGAACGCGCTCCTGAAATTCGCCCTCACCCACCGGTCGAAACTCTGACCGTCGGCTCCCCGAACCACCGCCGGCTCCCCGCAGCCTGACACCCGCTTTTTGTTTCCGGAAGGCGAACGCCATCCGTCCGTGAAAAATTGACGGGAGGCTCCCTCTGGAGAAGAATGCGCCGCTCCTTCCAGGCGACGCGTGCGTTTACGCACGACTTCCGTGCGGTTCCTCACGCGCGAAAGTGCTTGTCCCCCTATTCCCCCCGATTCCCCGCTGTCCTATCTTGAGTCAGATTCGGTTCAATCACATACTCGTGCCCGCTTGAAATTTCTCATCGTTGACAAGAATGAATCGATGCGCCGGACGATCGGCCGTCTGATTTGCGAAGAGGGAGACGAGATGGTCGAATGCGATGACGGGGACGAAGCGCCATCACTCTATGAGAGGCACCGACCCGACTGGGTTCTGCTCGACATGATGATGAGCGACCGCGGCGGCGTCCAGGCGGCGCAAGGAATTCTTGGAATTGACGCAAAGGCACGGATCATCATGGTGACGGACTACGGTGACCGGTTTTTCCGAAAGGCCGCCATTGACGCGGGAGCCGTCGGATTCGTCGCCAAAGAAAATGTCGCGGAGTTGAAAAACATTATCAGGAGGGCTTCAGTATGACGAGACGAGGACGCTCTTGTGCAATCGTATTCCTGCTGACGGCGCCGTTGACATTCCTGGATGCGCAGACCGTCGGCATCACTTCCATCTCCCCCGCTTCTGCATCAGCCGGGGGAACGGTGACGATTACCGGAATCGGCTTCAGCCCGGCCATGGCAAACGACATCGTATACTTTGGTGCAGGAAAAGGGACCGTCACCGCCGCGAGCGGCACGTCGCTTTCCGTCACAGTACCGCCGTCGGCAACGTACGGACCGGTGAGTGTCAGCGTCATCGGGACGGGGAAGTCGGCGATTTCCGGCGGCTTTTTCGACCTGAAATTCTCAGCTGGAGATTTTGACGACTCCGCTGTCGTCCTGAACCAGACTGTCTCATTGGGAGGAACGCCGTGGGACACAAAACTTGTCGACATGAACGGTGACGGAAAGCTCGACCTTCTCATCACACGTTCGTTCAGCGACCCCAACGCTTCACGAACCATCGCGTATCTCCAGAACACCAGTACCGGCGGGAACATATCTTTTGCGGCAAAGGTCGAAGTTCCCTCGCCGCAAGTTTCACGGAAGAATTACTTCGGCACCGAGGACAACAGGCCCTCGGACCCCAAAAAGGTCATCGCGGCGGACCTTGACGGAGACGGCAAGAAGGATTTGGTCATTGTCACGAACTACGATGTGTGCGTCGTCCGGGATATCGGCACTCCGGGAACCCCGAGCTTCCAGCTCTGGCAGGAGTTTCTTAACCCGGACGAAACGGGCGGGTCGTGGCACGTGGCCCAGGGGACGATTGACAACGCCCTCCTCGGGACTCTTTTTACCTTCGCCGCCGGGGAGGGAGGCGAAGGGACAGCAGAGGCCGGGCTGGACCTCATGTCGGGGTCGGGCGGATTTCCGGATAACCACTTAGTCTGGGTGCCCGATTATCTGACGAATATGTTTGCAAACGACGCCGTGGTCGCAGATTTCAACGGCGACGGAAGGCCCGATATCGCGGTCGTCTACTCGGGCAACCCGGCCATCAACGTCCATGGCCGGCTCCGCGTCTTTCTGAACAACGGGTCATCGTTCGACCTCGCTTCAGACCTCGAGGTCGTCGAGCCGGTGTATCACAACACGCTTGACATGTACAGTATCGCCGCGGCCGGTTTCAGGGGGAGCGACACCACGGATATCGTGGTCTCGGGAAACTTCGACGCATACTCCCATGAAGGGATGGTGACGGTTCTGGCAAACAGGTTGGGCGACGGGGCGAGCTTTTTCCCGATCCGGAATTGGTTGGTCGATTCTCGCGTCGAGCGCGTCGTTGTCGGAGATTTTGACAGCGATGGAAAGCCGGATGTCGCGTACCAATGCGAAGACCTGGATCAACTCGTCGTCCGTCGCAACACGAGTCCATCCGGAGACCTGACGTTTTCCGACCCGCTGGAGATAACATCGCAGCACGGAGACAAGTCGCTGCAGGTGTCGGATTTTGACGGCGACGGCAGGCCGGATTTGTTCTGGGCTTGCGAGAATGCCAGCGGATTCAAGGCCGCACGGAACACGAGCACGCCGGGGTCCCTGTCTTTTGCGGCGACCGTTACCTACCTCAACGCGCTGGAATTCCAAAAGGGCGTTTCCGTCGGCGACCTGGATGGGGACGGGAAGCCGGACGTAATATCCATCGGGTCGCCGGACCAGATAGCGATCCTCAAAAACGCGATTCCGTCGTATTCACTTTCGCAATCCCTCGTCGGCGTCAATACTCCTTCCATTTCAAAGGGTGGGTCATCGCCGGTATCTCTGCAGATCAAGGATGCAGGCGGCAGTATCCTGGGGACGACAGGCCTCACCGTCGCATTCGGCCTGACAGGAAGCGGATCGAGCGCAGGCAGCTTCAGCGGAACGATCGATGCGGGCGGAGGGCTCTACACGTCGACGTTCACAGGAACGAATGTCGGAACCTCAAAAAATGTCACGGCATCGGTCAACGGGAGACCGGTGAGTTCATCCCTTCCCTCCGTGACGGTTGCGGGGGGAGCATTGTCCGTCCAGCACTCGACGGTAACGCTTTCCCGCTCCGTCATCGCCTCGGGTGCAACCGGGGTCGTCAGGTTTCAGGCGAAGGATGCAAACGGCGATACGCTCACGACGGGCGGAGCTTCGGGCGTGACTTTTTTTCTCACGGGCTCGGGAACAAGCAGCGGCTCGTTCGGCACGGTGACTGACTCCGGGAACGGAAAATATTATTCCACGTTCACCGCCTCGTCTGCCGGTACTGCCAGGAGCATCAGGGCGCGAATCGGAACCGACACAGTCCAAACGACACTCCCGAGCGTCACGGTGATCGCGGGTGTGGCGAGCGTCGGCACCTCCACCCTCACCATCTCCCCCAATCCGATCCTCAAATATGACACGGCTACCGTCACGCTCCAGATGAAGGACGGTTCCGGAAACCTTATTTCAACAGGCGGACTCGACGTCCAGATTCAATTCTTCGGCACGCCCCGCACTATTTCCTCCACGATCGGGTACCTCACGCCGGTCGTCGACAACCAAAACGGCACGTATACCTCCAACGTTGTCAGCTTCGGGACCGGAAGCAAGGCGGAGATCGCCTCGGTCTACATTTCCGGGACGTCCTCCTACCAGGATGTCAATTCATTCCCCTCTCCCCTCGTCGTGAATGACAGGCCGTACTCGCTTTCGCTTTCGACTGTTTCATGGGGAGGATCGAATCAGACGACGCTCACCGCGGGGACGACCACGACGTTCTATCTGTACGCCCGCAACGACAAGGGAGAACCGTACACCGCCCAGAACCTCGCGGTCTCTTTCACCCTCGCGAACGACGGCACGAGCGCGCTCAGCGCCACCCAGTCGGTTCAAAACATCGGCGGCGGAGTTTACGCCCAGACATGGCAGGCGAACACGGTCGGCACGGCAAGGACCATAACCGCAACCATCGGAGGCGTTTCGGTCTCTTCGACCATGCCGACGATTGCCGTCATCCCCATCGGCGTCGGCATCAACTATCCTCCGTACTTTCAAACGGCCCTCCCCCTCGATACCATCTTCACCTGGTATGCCTCCACCGGGGCAACGTCGTACCGGGTTCGGGTGATGGCGGACTCTTTGAACGGTGCAAGCGTTGTCGACTCTTCGGGGATCACCGACACGCAGCTTCGGGTCACCGGACTTCAGTCGTACCGGAACTATCATCTTCTCGTCAGCTCGTACTTCCAAAATCTCGGCGGCAACCCGTCCGCCGACCACCCGTTCAGAACGGTGGTCGGAATTCCCCGGCTCATCTATCCTCCGGACCGGAGTCAACAAATCGCCCTTCCAGCGGCACTCGGGTGGTGCCCGGACTCCGGAGCAACGACATTCAGACTCCAGGTCTCTTCCGACACCGGTTTCACGGCACTGCTTCTGGACGACCCGTCGCTCTCAGCGACGGTCGACACGGTCAGGGGTCTTCCGTCCGGGACGAAGTTCTACTGGCGTGTCGGGGCGTCGGGAGACGGCGGGACGACGGGGTATTCGCCGGTGTGGAGTTTCACGACCGCCGCAATCGACATCCATCAGACGACATACTACGTGAAGCCGGACGGAAACGACAACGCAGCCGGGACGAGCTGGGGAAGCGCTTTTGCCGGACTTCAGCAGGCGCTCAGCGTCGCCTCCGCCGGAAGTCAGATTTGGGTGGCGGCCGGAACCTACAAGCCAACCCCCACGACCGACCGGTCGGTATCCTTCGTCCTGAAAAACGGCGTTGCCGTCTACGGCGGCTTCGCGGGAACGGAGACGAATCTCAATCAACGCAACTGGCAGACCAACCTGACGGTTCTGTCGGGCGACATTGACGGCGATGCGTCGCTCGCGAACAACAGTTATCATGTCGTCGTCGCGAACACCTTTGCGACGTCTGTCCTCGACGGCTTTACCATCAAAGGCGGAAATTCCGAATTCAACAACGGCGGCGGTATCTTCTGCTCGTCCGGATATCCGATTCTTGCCAATCTTGTCGTCTGCAACAACGCAACATCGGATATGGGGGGAGGGATGTACAATCTCAACGGCAGCCCCACACTCAGAAACGTGACGTTCAAGTCCAATCACTCGGACAATCTTGGCGGCGGGCTCTTCAATCAGTATGGAAACCCGACGCTGACGAACTGCACGTTTATCACAAACACCGCTGTCGATGGAGGAGGGATGTTCAGCGGAACGAGTTCGTTCCCCGCTCCTTCGAGCAATCCCACCCTGACGAATGTCCTCTTTTCGCATAACGTCGGAAGTCATTTCGGCGGGGGGATGTGCGAGGAGAGCGGAGCCTCGGTGATGACGAATGTCATATTCGACCACGACTCCGGCGGTACGGGAGGCGGGCTCTACCATTTCAGCGGCAACACGTCGCTGACGAACGTCACTTTCAGCCGGAATGTCGCCTACTCGGGGGGTGAGTCTGACGGAGGGGGGATGTACAACGACCTCACCGACGCATTGACGATGCGAAACGTCATCTTCTGGGGGAACACGTCGAATCAATTTTACAGCTACCGGAGCAACGACTTCTTCTACCATTGCATCGTCGACGGAGGGCTCGACGGCCCGGGGGCAATCCATCCGAGCAGCACGGTCGTCGACAGCGGCGGAAATATTTCCAGCGACCCGCTGTTTTTGAACGCGGGCTCGGGTGATGTCCGATTGAGCGCCGGCAGCCCTGCGATCGACGCCGGCACCAACGCCGCCGTCTCTATGCTGACCGACTTCGGCGGCAACCCTCGAATCGTCGGGCCGACAGTCGACATCGGTGCGTATGAATTCCTGGCGGCCTTCTCCTCCTACTCTCAATCCATCTCATCGAACGACTCGCTCGTCACCCTCGGGAGTACGAAAGCAGGCCTTCTGTTTTCCGGCATCGCCCCGGGAAAGTCCGTCCTCGTTTTCTCGAATCAGTATCAGACGGCTCCCGACAGCGTGACGTTTTCCGGACCGCCTCCGTCCCATTACAGCCCGTTCAGATGGGTCATTGCGAAATCGGGCGACATATTTTCGAACGCCGTCCTGACACTTGACAACGTATCGTCGTTCCCGGGCGTCAGCGACCCATCGTCCCTTGTCATCTATAAACGCGGAACGCCCGGCTCGGGAAGTTTTTCGCCCCTGGTGACAACCTACGACGCGGGGTCGGACAAGCTTTCTGCCACGATCTCCTCGTTCAGCGAGTTCATCGTGGGGAGCGACAACAATCCGCTCGCCGTACAGCTTGTGGGCTTCAACGGGACCTCCGACCGGCTGAACGCAACGCTGACGTGGAAGACCTCGACCGAAGTCAACAACCTCGGATTCACCGTGGAGCGACGGCTCCTTGCCGCCGCCGACAGTTCGCAGCCAGGGCAATCCGCCTGGACGATGGACGGATTCGTTCACGGAGCCGGGACGAGCACTTCTCCAAAGAGTTACAGTTTCGTCGAGAGGAACCTGGTCCCCGGGCGTTATTCGTTCCGACTCGCCCAGATTGCGGGTGATTCGTCGTTGGCGTACTCTCAGGCGATTACTCTCGATGTCGGCCTCGCTCCGCGAAAACTCGAACTCGCGCAAAATTATCCAAACCCATTCAATCCTTCGACGACGATCGAGTTTACGCTTCCCGAAGACGGACGGGTGAAGGTGCGGGTGTTTGATATTCTCGGGAGAGAAGTTGCGATCCTGGTCGATGATGAAAGAAAGGCGGGGGTCTATCAGCAAATCCAATTCAACGCCTCGCGGATATCGTCGGGCGTCTATTTTTCGACTCTGGAGTTCAAGGACAAGAGAATGGTGAAGAAAATGATTTTAATCAAGTAAGAGAGGGTGATCAGCATTCAGCGGTCAGCGGTCAATGAAAAAAGAGAGCCGTCATTGCGAGGTCGAGCCATTTCCGGGCGGACGACTTGTCCCTGCCTGCGTGCCCGCCTGCGCGAGACAAAGGTCACGGAGCGGTTCTGCCCAAGAACATCTTCCTTCGCACTGTGCACAGAGTACCAGAAGCCATCGCGATGATGGCTTGCGTCATGATGAACTTTGCGCCGGAGGTGCATCGTGCTTCGGATGAGTTTCTGCATCTGACTTCCCAAGCAGCGCAGACCCTGAAACCCTTCGATGATCTCGGAGCGGACAAGTCCGGGACGCCACGAGCTGGGTTGTCGAGAGCTCCCTTTCAACCCCTTTTTTGCTTTTTGATTTTTCGTTTCTTTTTCACCGTATCAACTGCATCCTCTTCGTCTCCACATGCCCGCCGGCGATGATCCTGTAGAAGTACACTCCGCTCGGCAATTCGGATCCGTCAAAAACGATCCGGTACGTCCCCGCGTTCATCGTCCCATTAACGAGAACCCGAATTTGTCTCCCCAGCAAATCATAGACCGCGAGAAAGACTCGAGCCTCTTCCGGAATCGAAAATTCGATCGTCGTTGCCGGGTTGAAGGGATTCGGATAACTCTGACGGAGACGGAACTCTGATGGCGTAGTTTCGGTTTGCACGACGCTGGAAGGAGTCTCCGTCCTGAATCTCCACACGTCCGACCATTCCCCCGGTCCAACCGCATTGACCGCCTCAACCCTCCAGTTGTATATTGTGGTTCCCTGGAGCGAGTGAGTGAGAGTGAGAAGAGTGTCCAAAGCGACGGTTGAATCCACCGCGAGCGGTGAAAAAGTCACGGACGGAGATACTTGAAGCCGGTATGATGTCGCAGATTTCGACGCGAACCACATGAACGTCGGAGTAACGGACACCGACGGGCTCGCACTCGCCGGCTCCGACAGCAGAACAGTTGTCGGGAACCCCGTCGTGAAGTTCTCGAGCGGCGAAAACGACCCCGTCCCACCGGCGTTCGACGCGGACACGCGCCAGTAGTAGAGCGTCTGTCCCTGCAATCCGGGTACAACCCGCGAAGTATCTGAGACGCCGGCGTCATTCATCTTCAGGCCCGTCGCGAAAGTCGAGTCCGTCGCGACCTGAACCTGATAGCTCGACCCCGTCGGCGGGGCAAACCAGGTGAGCAATGGATTCAACGGGACAGTCGACGACGCGTTCGGAGGTCCGGCAAGGACCGGCGGGGTCGGCGGAAGAACGAGGAATGAAGACGGCGCGCTGCTTTCGTTGTAGTTTCGGTCCAGGGCCGTTACCACAAAGTACGACGGCGAACCGTTCGACGGATTGGGCGGTGAGCTGGAGCTTGCCCCTTCCACCGAGAGAATGTTTTTGGGGTCTGCGATATCGGAGGGAGAAACGTTCCCATGGTCGAAGCGATAGACGACGTAGCGGGACGCGGTGTCCCCATCCGCGGCAGGCGCAGGCGGATCCCATCGCAACATTGCAGGACCGGTACCCGCGACGCGTTCGTAGCGGATATTCTGCGGAACGAGCGGAGGCACCTGGTCTTTCCACGGCATCGAGGGTATGAGCGCCGGCCATTGGTAATAATCGTGCTTGAGCGAATCTTCAAACCCCTTGGGATTGTCGAGCACCCCGTCGTTCGCGCGAAAGAACACGCTCCCCCAGACGCTGCCGTTGGAGCGATTCAACTGAATCTGTGTCGGCACTTCATTCGCAGTCCAGTTGCTTCCGTCCGTCATGCGGTACGGCGCGTGGCCCGGGATCAGGAATCTGCCGTTCGCCGCGGCGGAGTCGGCCCACCATTTCATGATGCTCGCATAGTCGGTGTTGTTGGGATGCGAGCTCGTCGTGCTGCTCCCGATCGCCCAGTAAATCTGCGGCGTAATGTAATCTATCCATCCTTTCTCCAGCCACGTGATTGCGTCGCAGTAGATGTCGTCGTACGCCGAGAGCGTTCCGATACACACCGCCGGATATCCTTCCCTCCAGATCCCGAAGGGACTGATGCCGAATTTCACAAAGGGCTTGACGGCACGGATGCTGTCGGAAACCATGTTGACAAGCAGGTGGACATTTTTCCGCCGCCAGTCCGCAATCGCCAGACCGTCGGGGTTGTTGTTCGCGTACGTCGCGGAGTCTGCGATGCTCACCCCCGAGACGGGATACGGATAGAAGTAGTCATCCCAATGGACGCCGTCGATGTCGTAGCGGCGGACCACGTCCATGATGACGCTGGTAACGTACGCACGAACCGCGGGAATGCCCGGGTCGAGAATCTTCGTCGAACCGAATGTCATGACCCAATCCGGATGGAGGTTGGTGACATGACTCGGGGCCTGGGCATAGCTGCCGCTCACCTGACGAACGGCGCGGTACGGGTTGAACCAGGCATGGAGCTCCATGCCACGCTTGTGCGCTTCCGTGACGATAAATTCCAGAGGGTCGTAAAACGGATTGGGCGGAGAGCCCTGATTGCCGGTCAGCCAATAGGACCAGGGCTCGATCGAAGAGTTGTAGAAGGCGTCGCATTCGACCCGGACCTGAAAGATCACGGCGTTCATGCCTGCGGCTTTGAGTCCGTCGAGGAGTGTGATTATTTGAGATTGCTGGGTACTCGAGGAGAGACCGGGAGCGGACGGCCAGTCAAGATTGACAACGCAGGCGACCCATGCGGCACGGAACTCACGCTTCGGATTGAAGACCTGAAGTTGGCGCGCAAGATAAAGGGACGAGACGCTTATCTGGGCGTGAAGCGGCACAATCAAAACGGGCAATGCCAGGACGACCGCCAGGCGGCGTTTCAGCACGATTCTCACTGCATGGTGTTCCGTGATGTGTGCCGGTTCATTTGTACTCACAATGGACGGCCTAGCGGACGATGCCCATCATCGAGCGAAGCGCCCGCTCGACCATCGGCCGGGCGACGGTATCGACGAGTTCCACTTTGCCGATGCCGACCGGCAGGACAAATCGTGTTTTCATTCCCACCGACTTCTTGTCATGGCCCATCGACTTCAGGATATCAGACTTCTTCAGCATCTGAACACGTACGCGCAGAG
This sequence comes from Bacteroidota bacterium, assembly GCA_035499415.1. Classification (GTDB taxonomy): domain Bacteria; phylum Bacteroidota; class Ignavibacteria; order UBA10030; family UBA10030; genus DATJYV01. The sequence goes on along the minus strand of DATJYV010000159.1, from coordinate 19,114 downwards.
GAACGCGCGCAATCAATCCGGCGATCCTCTCGAACGTTGCCCTGTCGATCATCCCCATTTCGTTGGCGATGAAGCTCTCGGCTGCCATCCCCAGGAGCACCGCCTCGCCATGCTTCAGAAGACGGTACCGGCCGGCGGATTCCAGCGCGTGGCCGATGGTGTGTCCGAAGTTCAGCACCATTCGCAGTCCCGAGTCCTTTTCGTCCTTTGAGACAATCTGCGACTTGATCGCGCAGCACGTTGCCAGCGCGTGGATCACGACATCCCGGTCGAGACGAAGGAGTCCGTCGATCTGCTTTTCCATGAATTCAAAGAAGCCGGCATCGTACGCGACTCCGTACTTCACGATCTCTCCCATCCCGCACGCCACTTCCCGCCGGTGAAGCGTGGAGAGGCAATCGACGTCCGACCACACGAATGCGGGCTGGTAGAACGCGCCAATCATGTTCTTGCCGAGCGGATGATTGACTCCGACTTTCCCGCCGACGGAGCTGTCAACCTGCGCCAGAAGGGTCGTCGGCACCTGCACCAGCGGAACGCCCCGCTGATAGGTTGCGGCGACGAATCCGCCCAGATCGCCGATGACGCCGCCGCCAAACGCCACGACGGCCGACGCACGACCGACGTTTGCTTTCAGCATGGCCGTGAATATCGCATTCGCCCGGGACAGACTCTTTTGCCGCTCTCCGGGAGGGATGACGACTCTGACAAGGTCGAATGAGCGCTCCGCCAGATTGCGGAGGAGCGGCTGCAGATACTTCCCCGCCACGTTTCGGTCGGTGATGACGACAAGCTTGCGGGGAATCTTGTGCGTTTCGCACATCGAGGCGAACGAAGCGCCCAGGCCGTTGCCGATGTAAATCGGGTAGCTTCGCTCTCCGAGCTCTACGCTGATCGTTCTCTGAATCATCAGAGCGCGCGTTCAGACATATCCGCGGAGCCGGCGGACGATTTCATCCACGGTGTGCCCAACGCGCTTGCTGTCGGACGGGATGATAATGTCCGCACGCGAATAGAATTGCGAGCGCATTCCGAGCATGTCCTTCACTTTTTGTTCAAGCTGGGGTGGGGTCAATGGATTTCCCGCGGCATCCCGGAGCAGGGGCCGGTCCGAGCGATGGCGAACGCGCTCAAGTATTTCTTCCGGGGAGAGCTGAAGGTAGATGACAATACCGCTCCCGTGGATGAGCTGGAAATTCTGTTCGTTGGCGATCGTCCCGCCGCCCAGAGAAACAACGCAGTGCTCCCTCGTCATCAGTCGCTCAAGGGCAGCCCGCTCCATGGCGCGGAACGACTGCTCGCCTTCTTCTCCAAAGATGTCCACGATGCGCTTGTTCGACATTTCCTCGATCAGTTTATCGACGTCGACGTACTCGAAGCCGAGCGTATTCGCAAGAATCGGGCCGATCGTGCTCTTCCCGCTCCCCATGAATCCCGTCAGATAAACCAGTTGCCGTTTGAGGCGAGCTTTGTCGTCCATGGTTACACCGTGCGCGAACAAAAAAAGCGGACTCGCAGGCCGCTTCGACCCGACGGATTCCGCTTCCGTATCGGCCGCCCTCCGTCCTACAGAATCACCACGACCATACCCAGCATGAAGTTCATCCCGTCGACATCGATCTTTGTCTCGAGAGGGGTCGAAGGAAACGAGACGTGCGACCCGCCGTAGTCCACGTGGTCCTGCGTGAATTGATTGTCGTTGATAATTTCGGGGTCGCGGAATTTCATCCGTCCCTCGACCGAGACGCCGGGCCAGATCTTGTACTCGACGCCAACCCCCACGGTGATCCCGGCCGTCACGGGTTGATTCACAACCGGCGCGTCGACGCCCGCCACGCGAAGAACACGCGCCGCATAATAGACGCCGAGACCTCCTCCCATGGTCACCTGAACTGTTTCGGAATTAAGGGGGATGTACGCGTTCGCCGTTAATTCCACGGGGATGAAACGCAGCCCTTCGGTGACCGGAAGCTGCTGGAGCGAGCCACCGAACGCAGTGAGGAGGTTTTCATTACTCTCCTTGGAATTGTATTCGACCGAAAGGGCGAGAAAGATGCTGAGGTCCGGAAGGAGCATACGCGCCTCCGCGCCGCCGCCGAGGATGCCCCCGATGGAAGAACTCTCACCGCGAAGGTCGGGGTCCGAAGAGTTTGGATTAAGAAAGATTTCCGAGCTCGACGTGTAGCTTGTTCGGAGGACGAAGGCGTACGACCAGTCGTATTGCTGAGCGAGGGATGATGGAGCCGCAAACAAGGTGAGGAGGATGAAAACAGGAAGAGAAGGCGGTCGTTCCCTTCTACGGGCGGCTGGCACCCCGGCTTGTCTTGCCCGCACCATGGTTCATCGTCTCCGTCACCGATAGAATTTATCGCGGTGGTCTTCGATATCCGCTTTCTCGCGGAGGTCGTTCCGCCATTCGGTAAACAGCCGGTTCCGTTTTTCCTGAAGGATCTGGTCGCGAAGCGCTTGACGTCCGGCTGCAAAGCGTGTCGAGTCGATTGCGCTCCTCGAAAGCATCCTGACGATGTAATATCCTCTCAACCCCTCGAATGGCTTCGAGGTTTCTCCCTGCTTGAGTCTCTCCACCGTCCCCGTGAATGCACCGTCCCTTCCAATTCCCGGCAGAGCATCTGTCGCCTTGAATGGACCGATCTTCTGAGCCGTGACATTCTGCGTACCTTTTGCAGCTTCTACCAAATCGGCTCCCGGGGCCAGCGTGCGGGAGAATGCCTCCGCCTCTTCCCGGAGCTTATCGAATTTTTTCCGCTTCATCGCGGAGGTTCGCGCGATCCCCTTCACTTGCTCAAACGGCCGAATCCCCTCTTCCTGGATGCCGGAAATATCAAAGACTCCAACCCCGCCGGAAATAGCCAGCGGATCGCTCACCGCCCCCGCTTTGCGCGTAAACGCAAAGTTCGAAACCGCATCGTTCAATCCCAGCCCCGGGACCATGCCGTTTTTTTCGAACTCGGGCGTTTCCCGTACCTGAAAGCCGAGCCCTTGAGCGGCTTTTTCAAAACCGTCTTCCTTGGCGACCGCGACGAAATCCTGGGCGCGTTGGAATGCATCATCAATTGTCTGGGCGCTTGGTTTGATCTTCAGGGCGATGTCCGCGATCTTTAATTCCCTTCGGTCCTTCCCCGTCACTTTAATAATGTGCCATCCGAATTGGGTCCTCACCGGGCCGACGATCTGGCCAACCTTTGCCCGAAACGCAGCATCCTCGAACGGCTTCACCCATCCCCCTTTTCCCGTCCATCCCAATTCTCCCCCTTGCGACGCGGATCCATTGTCCTGGCTGTATTGTCTCGCGAGCTCCCCAAAATCGGCTCCGTCGCGCGCCTTTTGAGCGATCTCTTTTGCCCGCCGGATAATTTGCATCGTGTCGGGACCCGACCCGGCATTAAGCAGAATGTGACTCGCATCGACGAATTCCTCTTTTCCCTCCCGCTCGTCGAGCACCTTGATGATATGGATGCCGTCATAATCGGTTATTGGACCAATGATAGCCCCTTTTTTGGCTGAAAAAACGGCTTTTTCCTTGATCCGGGAGAGTTCGCCGTGCTTGAAGTACGCATCTGCCAGCGGGACTTCAGAGTAGGTTTTTGCGAGGTCGACAAAATCCGTCCCCGATTTTGCCTGGTCCAGAATTCGTTCGGATTCAGCTCGCACGATGGCGCTATCATCGGACGAAGCGTTCTGGCTGAAAATAGTGTACTTCAGTTTCCGTAAGGCCTTGACGCGAAAATCCTCCGGGTGAGAGTCGTAGTAATTCCGGACATCATCGTCGGTCAACGTGATCGACGAGTCGCCGACCATGCGGAAGAGGTCGAATAATGCGTACTCCGCTTCCAGCTCGACGTTCGCATCGGCGAATCGCTGCCACACTTCATCATCGGTGACATGAACCGCGGCGCCCAGAAGCGTCTGCAGTTTTTTTCGTACCTCATCCTGGCGAATGACATCCTCCACCTGGATCCAGGCATTTTTGTTCTGAGGGTCGGACATCGCCCGGAAGTACGCGTCGCGATGGAAGGTTCCGGCGGAATCCTTGAATTGCGCCACGAGGAATTCCGGGGGGTTGGGACTTTGAACAATGTCGATGATCTCCTGGTCGGTGACCATGATCCCGAGACGCTCGATCTCCTGTTCAATGAGGGTTTCGTCGACGAGCTGGTTCCAGACCTGCGACCGGATTTGCCGCTCGGCTTCCTCGTCCACCTCGACTCCTGTCTGCTTTTTTTGATTCTCGCTTGCACGACGGACGAGTTCTGCAAACGTCCGGTACGATATCTCCTTGCCGTTGATCTTGCCGATGACGTCCGCCGTCGCCCCTCCCCGTCCCCGTCGTCCGGTCAGGTCCATTCCCCAATCAAAAATGATAAAGAGGATGAAAAAGACCGCCAGGACGCCGAAGAGCTTGGTGAGATTATTCCGTATTTGGGTCATCAACGGCATGGTGCACAACGCTTGCTGTGAAGGCGAGATATTTTTTGCAATATAGCCGCGAAAGCGTTGAAATGCAACGACTTTCTTGTTGACTTTGTTTGCACAATCGAGTATATTTTTCGGCTCTGTCGACCATCGACACTATCGAAGATTGATTTACCGCAAGCGCGATGCGTACTGACGCTCGCGCTTTTTCTTATCGCATCATCCACCGTATTCGCCGGAGACGCTCGCTGTGAAAACGCAATGGAGTCGGCTGATCCTGATCTTCGCCGCAGTTGCGCTGTCGGTTGCCTTCCTGTGGCCCACCTACCAGGATTACAGCTTCCGCCAGCACATGCAGAAACTTTCCGGCCCGGATAGTCTCACCTACGTCGAGCAGCACCAGGACGACATCGCCAACGCGAAATTGAAACGCATCAAGCTTGGCCTCGACCTCCAGGGGGGAATGCGCGTCGTTCTGGAAGTCGACGTCGTTCAGCTCCTGGAAGACCTCGCAAAGAACAAGGACGACAAGTTCAAGTCCATCATGGCCGAAGTGCGGAAGGAAGTGGTCTCGAACGATATCGCCGTCATTCCGCAGTTCGCACAGAAGTTCCAGGCCGATAGCATCCGCCTCAGCCGATACTACGGGAGCATTCGGGACGACGATGCAAAAATCGTGGCGGAACTTGAATCCGAGACGGAGAAAGCGGTTGACCGGGCGGTGGAGATTGTCCGGAACCGCGTCGACCAGTACCACGTATCCGAGCCAAACATCCAGAAGCAGGGGTCGCGGAGAATCATCGTCGAGCTTCCGGGCGTCAAGGACGAAAACGAGGTTCGTCAACTCCTGCAGGGGACGGCCAAGCTGGAGTTCCTGCTGTTGAAGGATCCGCAGATCGCCCTGCACGTCATGGAGTCGATCGACAAATATCTCACCGGCAAAACCGATACGACCGGGGGGACGCCCGAAAAGAACGCCCTTGCGGAAAAGCAACAGCCCGTCGATGCTCTGACCCAGTTGATGGGAAACAACGTTCCTGCGGAGGAGGACACCACGCAGACGGCGAAGTTCCAGCGCGAGCACCCGTTCTTCACGTACGTCCGCGCGGACCAGAGCGGCGAAGGATATGTTGAAGAGAAAAACAAGGAGCGGGTCACGAAACTCCTGGAGCGTGAGGATATTCAGCGGCTCATTCCCGCAGACTTCCAGTTCCTCTGGTCCGCAAAGACCCTGACGACGGCGGAGGGAACCAAGTTTTATCAGCTGTATGCCCTGCGAAGCCAGGCGGAGCTTAACGGCGGCGTGATCGTGGACGCCCGGGCAAGCGTGGACCCCGAGGACAACCGGCCGATTGTCACGATGGAGATGAACAGCGAGGGTTCGCACGAATGGGCACGCATCACGGGGGCAAACGTTCAGAAGCGGATCGCGATCGCCCTCGACAACGCCGTTTTCTCCGCGCCGAGAGTCGAGAACAAGATCGTCGGCGGGCACTCCCGCATCACCGGGCTCGAGTCGCCGAACGAAGCGCGGTTGCTTGAAATTGTTTTGAAAGCCGGCGCCTTGCCCGCTCCCGTTGCCATCATCGAGCAGCGGGCGGTCGGTCCGTCGCTCGGCGAAGACTCGATCCGCTCCGGCATGACCGCGGTAGCGGTCGCGCTGTTGTTCACGATTTTCTTCATGGCGATCTACTACCGTTCTGCGGGGGGCGTCGCCGACATCGCGCTCTTTTTCAACATGCTGTTCCTCCTCGGCGTGCTCGCGGGCTTCCAGGCGACGCTCACGCTGCCGGGAATCTCCGGCATTATTCTGACGATCGGCATGGCGGTCGACGCGAACGTGCTGATTGACGAGCGGATCCGGGAAGAGCTTGCGGGGGGGAAAACACTGCGGGCGGCGATCGACGCGGGTTATTCGAAAGCGATGAGCGCGATCATCGACTCGAACTTCATTACGTTCATCACCGGGGTCATTCTGTATCAGTACGGCACGGGGCCCGTCCAGGGATTTGCGCTGACCCTCATGGTCGGCCTTGCGACAAGCTTGTTCAGCGCCATCGTCATTACACGCGTGATCTTCGACCAGATGATCCAGCGCGACCTCACGCCGAACTTCGGATGAGCTTTCTCCTGACGGCACAATCGGTGTAACGCATGCGGATTTTTAGACAGACACATTTCGATTTTCTTGCCATCCGGCGGCGGATGTACGTCGTTTCTGCCGTCATCATCAGTTCCGGAATCATCTCTCTCATCTTCAAGGGGGTCAACTACGGCATCGACTTCCGCGGAGGGACGGAGCTGGTTCTGGCATTCGACCAGAAGCCCGAGATCGGACAGCTGCGGAACGCGCTCGATAAAGTCGGACTGGGGAACAGCGAGATCAAGTCCCTCGGCGACGAGAAAAACGTCCTGATCAGGACGGCGATCCAGGGGGAAGGGACGGTCATCGGGAACAAGATCAAGGCGGCGATTCAGGAGGCGTATCCGAACTCAAAGTTTGAAGTATTGAAGGGATACAAGATCAGCGCCAAGATCGGCGAAGAGCTGCGGCGGGACGCGATCTACGCCGTCATCGTGTCGCTGCTTGCCATTCTGTTGTATATCGCCGTCCGCTTCAAGTTTGTCTTCGGCCTTGGCGCCGTTGCCGCCCTCTTTCACGACACGCTGCTGACGATCGGGATTATTTCCATCGCCGACGGGCTGATCCCGGGGCTCAACCTCGAGATCACCCAGGAAATCGTGGCGGCGTTCCTCACGCTGCTCGGCGTTTCCAACAACGACACGATCGTCGTTTTCGACCGGATACGGGAAAACCTGAAGCTCTACCGGAGCATGTCGTTGTATGAGGTGATGAACAAGAGTCTGAACGAGACCCTGAGCCGGACGATCATCACGTCGGGAACGATCTTCGTCGTACTGCTTGTTCTCCTGTTTGTCGGCGGAGAAGTCACGCGGGGGTTCGCCTTTACCATGACGATCGGCATCCTGACCGGGACGTATTCATCGATCTACATCGCCAGCGCGTTCGTGCTCGAATGGTCCGAGCGCAAGAAGAGCGAGAGCGTCTAGCGGCCGGCATTCACGCGCAACGGGAATCCGTTATGATGAAATATAAGAGCAAGGACATCCGGAAGGTGACCGTCATCGAGCTGAGCGGAAACGTCATGGGGGGACCGGATGCAACGATGCTGAACGACCAGCTCCGGAAACTGATCGAGGGGAACAAGAAGAAAATCGTTGTCGACCTGAAGGACGTCAAGTTCATCAACAGCTCGGGGCTCGGAATGCTCATCGGCGGGCTGACGACGCTGAGAAATTCGGGGGGAGAGCTGAAGCTGGCGCGAGCATCCAAGAAGATCGAGACTCTCCTGGAGATGACCAAGCTGACAAACGTATTCGACGTGCACAAGAGCGTCAACGACGCCGTCGATGCGTTCAAATAGTCCGGGATGAGAATAATGTCGCGACGCGTCCTGCCGGCCGCCGGGGTCGATGCCGGAACGGCGCGGACGACGACCCTCCCAGCCAACGCGTAAACCCTCCGCATGCCTTCGAAACCCCTCTTCGTCACCGTCGCGGGAAACATCGGCGCCGGAAAATCCTCCCTCACCCGCCTTCTCGCCGAGCGCTTCCACTGGAAGCCCTACTTCGAGTCGGTCGAGGACAACCCTTACCTGTCCGATTTTTACGCCGACATGAAGCGCTGGTCCTTCCATCTTCAGGTGTACTTTCTTTCACACCGGTTTATGGACCATAGACATATCTCGGAGGGGGTCAATTCCGTCATCCAGGACCGGTCAATCTACGAGGATGCCGAGATCTTTGCGCGCAATCTTTTCGAAATGGGGAGAATGGAAGGAAGAGACTACGAAAATTATGTCAGTCTCTTTGGAGCGATGACGGAGTACTTGCGGCCCCCGGATCTGATGATTTATTTGAAGGCGTCCGTGGATACGCTCCTTCGACAGATTGCCCGGCGGGGGAGAGATTTCGAAAAAGGGATCGAGCGGGCCTACCTCGAAAAGTTAAACCAGCATTACAACGATTGGATCGGCCGGTATAATATCGGACCCCTCCTTGTTATTCCGAGCGACAACCTCGATTTTGTCAATCGGCGCGACGACCTCGCGATGATCATCGAGCTCGTGACGCAGAAAATCCCGCAACTCCAACTCTTCGAAAAATAAATCCGCTTTGACCGAATCGGTCACGGCTTCGACTTCGTGCCGAGAAGCCGCTGGTACACTTTCTTGTTTTTCAGGATGCCGACCGCGGCCGACAACTGCTCGTCCCCGTCGAACGTCGATTCGATCCTGGCGCGATCCCCCTTCATCCTTCCGATGATTTCCGTGCGGAGCCAGGACTTGAGCTCCTTCTCGTACCGCTGGATCGACCGCTGCTTTTCGGCGGCGACCATCCCCTCGAGATGGCCGAGTTCTTCGTCGAAGGACTTATTGTACCGGGAGCGGTCTGCAATCTCGCGGAGCTCCTGAATCTTGCCTTCCGCCTCCTCCTGGTAATCAAAGCCCTTCTCCTTGAGGAACGATTCGAAATCGGAAAGGATCGCCGGAGTGACCTCAAAATTTTCCGGGATCGACTTTTCCCGGGACGCGAAGTGATTGGCATACTTGAAGAGGAGCGCCTTGCGGCTCAGTTCGTCGAGGAGCCGGCCTCCGTCTTCTTCTTCGACCGTGGAGTCGGGCTGGATGCCGCCCGCCTCGTAGACACGCCGGTTGTGGCGTGTGCGGAATTCCTTGCGGAGACTGTCGGGGTACGCGCTGACGACCCCGTCCTCCGAGCGGTGCGTGTAGTCGATTTCCTGGATACAGCGCCCGCTGGGCGTGTAGTACCGCGCCGTCGTCACCTTCACGGAAGTATTTTCGGTCAGTCGGGTGATGGTTTGCACGAGGCCCTTGCCAAAAGTCCTTTCCCCGACGATGACGCCGCGGTCAAAATCCTGCACGGCACCCGCCACAATCTCGCTTGCGCTCGCGCTCCCGCGGTCGACGAGAACCGCCAGCGGGACATCCGGCAGCATCGGTTTTTCCGTCGAATAGTACTTTCTGTCGGCATCGGATCTTCGCCCGCGCGTCGACACCACCATGCTGCTTTCCGGGAGAAACTTCGATGTTATCTCGACGGCAATGTCGAGCAGCCCGCCCGGATTTCCGCGAATGTCGAGCACGAGCCCGTGGAGGTCACCCCCCGCGATCAAATCCTTCATCGCATTCCGCAGGTCGTCGCCCGCATTGCGCGAGAAGCGCTCCAGCCGAATGTAGCCGATTCCATCCCCCACATAACCGGAGTACGTTACATTTTTTACCGGAATTTCCTCTCGCAACAGCGCAAACTCCAGCGGTTTCTGCTCGTCATCGCGCACGACCTTGAGACGCACTTCGGTCCCCGGAGCGCCGCGGACAAGCTGGCGGATGTCCTCAAGCGATTTTCCGCGTACATCGGTGTCGTCGATCTGCAGGATCCGGTCGCCGATCTCGATCCCCTGTTTTGACGCGGAGAATCCTTCCAGCAGGTTGATGACCGTGACCTGGCCGTCCCGAATGCCGATCGTAATCCCCACCCCTCCGTATTTTCCCGTCGTGACAAGGTCGATCTCGTCGTTTTCCCGCTCGTCGATGTAGACGGTGTACGGGTCGAGCGTCTTCAACATCCCGTCGATTCCCGCCCGCATGAACCGGTCGGGGTCGATTTCGTCGACGTAGTTTGTCGCAATCTCCTTGTAGACCTTCCCGAATACTTCAATGCTTCGATGCACCTTCAGGAAGAATTCCGAGTCTGCGGCGCCGACAAACCCGGCCGTCAAAAATCCCGCCACGGCAACCGCGTAGAGCGCCGCACGCCGCCATCGTCCCTTTCGAACGTCGACCTTCACCATGATGATCCGCCCTCACTTCGTCTGTTGTGATCCGGTCTTTTCAAAAGCGTGCTCGACTTCCTGCCAGACCGATTCATGCAGGTCGTCCACATTCATCATCCCGTCCATGACCTTAAACCGGGGTTCCGACTTCGCCAGCGCGAGGTACCCTGCGCGCACCCGCTCGAAGAATTCGTTGCCGCTCGACTCCATCCGGTCCTTGCTGGCTCGCATCATCCGGCGCTGCAGCTCCGCAACCGGGACATCGATGAACAATGTCAGGTCGGGCGGGACTCCCGACGTCGCGCAGCGGTTGATCGCCTGGATGACGTCCACAGGAATAGCGCGTCCCCATCCCTGGTAGGCGGTCGTGGAATCCATATACCGGTCGCATACCACGACCATTCGCCCATCCAAAGCGGGCTTTACAACCTCGGCAACGAGCTGGGCCCTGCTCGCAGAGAACAGAAAGAGCTCGCAGGCATCCGTCATGCCGAGCGTCTGCTTATCGAGCAGGAGCTTCCGGATTTTCTCCCCGATCTCCGTTCCCCCCGGTTCGCGCAGCACCAGAACGTTGTGGTCGGTGCGGGAAAGCCTGTCGGCGAGAAGCTGGACTTGCGTGGACTTTCCGGAGGAATCCAGGCCTTCGAAAGTAATAAACATGAAACCGTGATGCTTTTAACGTGAAAGACTCTCGTTGCTCAAAGTAGTTAATTCGATATTCTTTTGCAACGCCGCCGCGTGCCCGGAAGTTCTCCGCCAGCGCACAATTTGTTGCGCCGCGAAGCAAAATTCGCTATGTTGCCAAAGCTCAAGGCGTGAGTCCCAGCACTTCAGGATGTCCAAATCCCAGAGGAAAAATACTCCGAAACAAGCCGCCCTCCCTCCCGATCAACGAAATCTCCTCCTCGAACAAAAAAGGATTGAATCGCGTCAAGAGGACGCACAGCTCATCAAACGCGCGTTAAAAGGGGAAGACCGCGCGTACCGCCGGCTGCGGCTCAAGTACCACGACGCGATCTACAACCTCATCTACCGCATGATCCACGACAAAGAAGAGGTGGAGGACCTGACGCAGGAAGCGTTCATCAAAGCATTCACCTCACTCTCCAGCTTCAATGAAGAGTACGCGTTTTCGACGTGGATCTACCGGATTGCGACCAACAACTCGATCGACTACATCCGGCGAAGGCGCTTCCTGACGGTCTCGATCGACAAGCCCGTTGAAACGAAGGACGGAGAATACGCCTTCGAGCTTGCCGATACTGGATTCGAGCCGGACGAAGAGCTCATCGCTGCCCAGCGCCGGAAACTCCTCGATGATGCCATCCGGTCGCTCCCGCCGAAGTACCGTCGGGTGATGGTCATGCGCCACGTCGAGGAGAAGGAATATCAGGAAATCGCGGAGGCGTTGCGACTCCCGCTCGGAACGATAAAAGCCCATATCTTTCGTGCGCGGGAAATGCTGTACCGGCGGCTGCGCTCAAAAATGCGCCATTATTGAGCGAATCCGAAACTTTTGCGGCCCCGGTCGCGTAAATTGAGAACAATGCGAGACTTCATGTTCCGGCCATTCCCGTTGCCTCGTTATCTCGAGCTCGCCTTCCTCGCCGGCTGTATTGTCGCGAGCGCGCAGGCGTTTCAGGACAGGAACCAGACAATCCCGCGCGGCAAGGAAAAGAAGCTCAAGGCGACGATCGATATTTCGTTCGGAACGCTGTCTCTGGAGCGCGGAACCTCCGGCGCCCTCGCTTCGGTCGATTACCGGGAAGATCCCGACGAGAAGGAGAAGCTCCAGATTTCCTACGATGTCTCGGGGGACGAGGGTCTTCTCAAGATTCGATTGCGCAAGTCGTCGAAGTTCTGGAAGGATGACGATGACGAAGACCGCGACCACGACCGGAGGATCCGCATAGAGATTTCCGGCGACCTTCCCGTGAGTTTCGACGTGGAGCTTGGCGCGGGCAGGGGGAACATTGACCTCTCCGGGCTCCAGGTTTCCGACCTGAAGGTTTCCACGGGCGCGAGCAGCGTCTCGCTGACGTGCGATGAGCCCAATAAGATCGCCGCGGAGGACATCAACATTGAATCGGGCGTAAGCAAATTCACGGCAACGAATCTGTGCAACACAAACTTTCGCCGGCTGAAGTTCAGCGGAGGTGTCGGCGCATACCGGCTCGATTTCGGCGGCAAACTCCATCAGAGCGCCGATGCCCGCGTCGAGGTGGGGCTGGGCTCGGTGAGCGTCACGGTCCCGCGTGCAATCGCAACCAAACTTCTGTACGATGAGGGGTGGCTCTCAAGCTTCGATGTCGACGATGACTTTACGAAAGAGCGAAACGGGGTCTATCTGTCCGTCGACCGCAAGGAGGATGAGCCGATGCTGAGCATTCAGATCGAATCGGGCCTCGGGAGCGTCAAGGTCCGAAGGAAGTAGCCCGCCGATCCCGTTTTCGTTCCGTCCTTAACCTACGCCGAAGTGGAAGAACTGCCCCCACGAATGGGGGTGGCGCAGATCCTGGTCCCCGATGAGATTCAGGAGCGCCTGGCGGTAGGCATCACCCGGCGCGAGACCGTTGGCGAGACTGGTGTAGAAGTACTCACTGAAGAATTTTGCGGACTTCCGGTCCGCAAACCATGCGTTGAGAAACACGTCGGCCGTTCCGTTCATCCGCAATAGCCACGCGTGGTCTCCGGAAAGTCCCACCCCCCGGCCGTACTGATTGGAAAGTACGACGACGGGAAAGGGTTCGAGCTCCGTGAGCTTCTCGAACGGAATCGCGCTTGATTCCTCAACCGTAATGCCGTTGGAGAGGACAATCTCCCCCAGCGGCGAGCCGCTCCCCCCTTCGCTAAACTCCGTCGACAGTTGAAGGACATCCCCGCGTGCCGAGCGCACGTTATCCCACGACGACTCCAGCCCGACGTAAATCATCGCTCCCTTGAAAAAGCTCCGCAGGTCGCGCAACTCGTAATCGATCGACCAGTTCTTGCCCGTCGGGTTCCCGAAGGCAACAACGTCACGGATGCGGGAAGGGGAGACTCCACGGTACTTCAGCGAGCTGAGGGTGGTGAGATAATCCACCCCGCAGACTTCTATCAGGTACTGAACGGTTCCGTTTCGACTTTGACGCTCGAGCGTATGGAACGGGAGCGCGCCGAACTCCTGGTTCATGACGATGATCAGGTTCCGGTCGAGGAGGTCATCCACGGGGCGAAAAAACCATTCGTACAGTTGGGAGGCGAGCTGGGCGAATCGTTCCATCGCCGGAAGAGCGGCCGCGCCGGTTTCTCCGGCATAGACGACGCGGTCCTGCAGGAGTAGTCGGTACTCCGCCACGGCGTTGAGCAATGTGTCACGCGTGACGGGCGAACTCCGGACCACCAGCCCGCTGCGGGTCAATCCGAAAATGACGAGTCTGTCGGGCAGGGGGAGAAATTCCACGAGGAGAGACCCGGCCGGAATCAGACGCTGGGCGCCTGCCAGGTCCTCGGGGGCTCCAAACAACAGCGGCGCGTAGTTCGGAAAACCGGCCGCAATGACCCTGGAGGCGCCCGTAATATCGTGCTTCATATCCTCGAGCGCTTTCTTCATTTCCATGACTCTCGCCGACTCCGAGGGGCTGAGCGGCTGTGAGAGAGCCGCCGAAACTTCCGTTTGAAGGACCTCGGCTTTCCAGATTGCACTTCTCAAATCACCCACTTGCTTCTTCCAGCGGGGATTCTGAAGGGCGAGGTCGACGTTTTCCAGGAGCGTGAAGATTCGTCGCGTCCGGCCGGATTCGAGCGTTTCAAGAGCTTCCGCGTTTCGCCCGAGACTTACGAGGGCCCCGGCGAGCAAGTCGTACCACTCCTCGTGCGCCTCATTGATCCCCAGCGCTTCCTGGTAGGGGCGATGGGTTTCATCATCGAGGTACTCTGCCAGCGTGTTGCGGTCGATGTCGATCGCCTTCTGGTACATTTCTATTGCGCCGGCGATATCTCCGTGAGATTCGTGAAAACGCCCAAGGCGCACGTCCATGTACGCCTCGCCCGTCGCGTGCCCGCAGTCCTCAAAGCGCCGGGCAATTTGGAGGTAGGATTGTTCCAGCTTCTCCTCCGTTTTCGTCCGTTGTTCCTGCGTCATCAGCCGGACGTTGCAATCGACGATGAAGATGTAAAGATAATTCTCGGCAATGAGGTCTCCCTCTCCCCTCACAACTTCGAGAGCGTCCGTGAAGTATTTCTTCGCATCTCCGACCCTTCCGTTGGAAAGGTAGACAGAACCGATCCGAAAGAGAGAAAGGGCTTCGAGCCCCTGCATACCGCGTGCACGGTGGGCGGCGTTGGCCGCGTCCCGGAAGCTCGTCAGGGCGGCGTTGGGATTATCGAGTGCGAGCTGGGTTCGGCCGATGGCGAGGTCGATGCGGGCGGTGAGCGCTGGATCCGAAAAACGGGAGACTGCGCCGAGGGCTTGTGACAGCGAGTTCAGGGCTTCGGAATAACGGGCACCGGCGCGATAGATATCTCCGAGGTTGAAGAGAGCTTCGCCGAGCTTCGCGGCATCAGGGAGTTTTTGCAGCATGGTAACGACATTGAGAGCATGGTCGAGCGCTTTCTCCGACTCTCCGCTGGCGTTCATGGAGACGGCCAGTTTCCGCTCCGCCTCGGCGGCGGATGAATCGTCGCCGAAACTAGCGGCGAGAACCATGGCGTTATCGTACGCTTCCGTCGCTCTATTATATTCGCGCAGGGTCGAGAAGACATCGCCGGTGCGGATGGCGAGGTCGATTTGCGCGTGAAAGTCACCCAGCGATTTGCTCAACGCAAGCCCCTCCTCGGTTCGGTCGAACGATGTGCGGAACTCGCGCTGTTGGAGGAGGATGCTGCTGAGCGAGCGAAGAGCCCGAAGCCGGAGCGGGGGATTCGTCTGGGTGCCGAGGAGCTTGAGGGCCTGCTCAAAAAGCGTTCGGGCGGGTCCCAAGGATCGTTCAGCGACCAACCCTTCCGCTTTCTCGACCATCTCCGACGGGTCGGTGATCGGGCGTTCGGAGACGTTGCACGCTCCACAGACGACGATCAGAAGGAGAAAAATGAACGGGCGCTTCACGGGGTCGACGCGTTATTCAAATACGGGAGTTCTCCGATCCGGGGGACGCCGCAATATAACAAACTTCGGACGACGCATCAACGTGAAGA
Organism: Bacteroidota bacterium; assembly: GCA_035499415.1. Classification (GTDB taxonomy): domain Bacteria; phylum Bacteroidota; class Ignavibacteria; order UBA10030; family UBA10030; genus DATJYV01. The sequence goes on along the minus strand of DATJYV010000159.1, from coordinate 3,627 downwards.
GCCCGGCCGGATGTCGTTGCTCTTGACAAGCGAAACGATGTCGTCCGCGTTGTCCGAGATGATTCCGTCAACATTGAGTTCGAGCATTCTCCTGGCGTCGGCGACCGAATTGAGCGTGTAGACGTAGATTGCGAGCCGGTGAGCGTGCGCGTCGGCAACCATGGCGCGTGTCAGTTCATGCTTCGCGCAGACAAAGATCGACGCACCGGTTGTGCGCGCGATCTTTGACGGACGTTTGCCGAAATCGCGGTAAAGGTTGTAGAGGACGCCGGTTATGGCGCCGGGATTGGTGTGTTTGAGACTCGCGAGCAGGTGATGGTCAAACGACGAATACATGACCTGCTCTCCCATGTTGCACTCTGACACCACCTCGGTGACCCGGCGCTCAAGGAGTCCGTCGGGCTCCCGATGGAAGAGATGGGATTTTATTTCAATGTTCACCCATCGTTTGCCGGAGAGGGCCGTCAGGACGTCGCCGAGCGTGGGAATCCGTTCGGTTGCGAAGCGGGGATGAAACCAGGATCCGGCATCGAACTCGCGGAGTTCGTTGAGCGAATACGCGCGCGCGGGGCCGTTGCCGGTGGTCGTTCGCTGGAGCGTCCGGTCGTGGAGGACGATCACTTCCTGATCCTTTGAAAGATGCACGTCCAGCTCCACCATGTCGATGCCGGGCGAATCCCTGGCGAGGAGAAACGAGGCGAGTGTGTTTTCGGGTGCCTTTGCGGAGATGCCCCGGTGAGCGATGATGAACGGCGGTGCTCCCTCCGATGGAACCGGGTGAAAACGATTCATGCCGGCCTAGGCCGTAGCGTTATTCTTGTTGTACAGAATGTCCAGGATCGTCTTGTGCACGAAACCGATTTCCTGCATGCCGTCGATTTGGGTGAAGCGCCCCGTCTGGCGGTAATAATCTTTGAGCGGCTTGGTTTGGGTCAGGTACACCTCCAGCCGATGGCGCACGGTTTCAGGTTTATCGTCGTCGCGATGGTAAAGTTCTCCGCCGCAGATCTTGCAGTGGCTGATCTTTCCGCCATCCAATTGCTTCAGGTTGTAGATGTGGCCGCACGTGCGGCACATTCGCCGCTCGTTGAGGCGTTTGATGGCTTCTTCATGCTCGATCCGGAGGCTGATGACGCGGTCGAGCGTAATGCCGATGCGTTCAAAGAGTTGGTCGAGCGCCTGTGCCTGGGCGACGGTTCGGGGGAAGCCGTCGAGAATAAAGCTTTTGCTTGCTCCCTTCGATTTCAAGACCTCCTCAATCAGGGCGATCATGATTTCGTCGGGCACGAGATTTCCCGCATCCATGTATTCCTTTGCCTTGATCCCGAGTCCCGTTTTTCGCGAAACCGCATCGCGCAAGAGATCGCCCGTGGAGATATGTACGGCGTCGAATTCTTCTATAAGAAGCTTGGCCTGGGTGCCTTTGCCGACACCCGGGGGTCCGAACAGGATTATTCGCATGGGATACTATCTGGTAGGGATAGCAATCGTGGGGGAAACGCGCGGTGGATGCGCCGCAGGGATGGCGGTGCGTTTGATGCTTCGACCGCCGCCGGATATTGCGAGCTGGCCGCACGCAGCTTGAATGTCCTCTCCTGCGCTGCTGCGCACCATCACCGTCACCTGCTCGTCGCGCAACGCCCGCGCAAATGCGATCATGCGGGACGGGGAAGACGGTTTCAGGCCCGCCGCGAAACCGGATGGACCCGTAAAAGCGATTGAGTGATACGGGATGATGTTGACCTTGCAGGGAAACTTCCTCGCCGCGCGCACAATCCTCTTCACATCTTCCTGCGTGTCGTTGAAGCCGTCGAACAGGATATACTCCAGCGTGACTCGAGCGCGCGTCTTTGTGCCGTAATATGCCAGCGCGTCCAGGAGTTCCAATATGCCGTACTTTTTGGTGATCGGCATCAGCTTCATCCGCTTCGCCTGGTTGAGTGAATGCAGCGAAAGGGCCAACCGCACCTTCCTCTTTTCGTCGGCCATCTGACGAATTTTGTCCGCATAACCGGCCGTCGAAATGGTAATGTGCCGTACTCCAATATTGAGCGACCGCTCGTCGGTCAGTATATCGACCGACTTCATGACGTTGTCATAATTCAGCATCGGTTCGCCCATTCCCATGTAGACGACGTTGGTGATCCGTTCAGGGCTCTGGCGTTGAACCTGGAGGACCTGGTCGACGATCTCTCCGGATGACAGATTCCGGCTGAAACCCATCGTGCCGGTTGCGCAGAATGCGCAATCGAGGGGACATCCCACCTGGGTGGAAATGCAGACGGTCAGGCGGTCGCGCGCGTCTTCGCGCGATGCCTCCTGCGGAATCAGCACACTTTCGACCTTAAGCCCGTCATGAAGTCTGAAGAGAAACTTTCGCGTGCCGTCGATCTTTGACACGCTGGCGTCTTCGATTGGGAGGGCTTCAAGAACGTACTTTTTCTTGAGCAGATCGCGGAAGAATTTCGAGACATCGGTCATGTCATCGATCGACTGCGCCGACCTGGCGTAAATCCAGGAATAGATCTGCTGGGCCCGGAACTTGCGTTCTCCGAGCGATTCCACGAGCGACTGTAACTCGTTGAGCGAGAGGCCTTTGAGGTTTGTTTTTTCCATCGGCGTAAGCCTCAAAATACTCAAATGTGTTGCGGAGAGCAAGGCGAAACTCGGCAGGTCCGAGCGTTCGACCGGTTAATGAATGAGAGACATTGTGGAGCGCAGGGAAGAGATACGAGAGAACAAATTCTCAGGCCGGAAAAAGATGAACGATCGAACAGCTCCTGTCGACGACATGCTTCGGAGCGGATGACACGTGAATCACCGACGCGCGAGAGAGCGGAGTTGATCGCGGTAAGTTTGCGGCCGTGCAGATTGCGGACGGCTTTTGTTGCAGGGGAAAAAAAACGTAAGCGAAGAGGCATCGTGAAGGGGGCTCACACGACGAATTCAGCCGGGTTCAATCGGGATGAGACGCCGGCGGGACGGGGTGAAGTAGTCGCCGATGCCATAAAACAAGAAACCCCGGAATGCTCACGCAAGCCGGGGTTTCAAAATAAATCTGGCATCGACCTACTCTCCCATGCAGTCACCCACATAGTACCATCGGCTCTGAGGGGCTTAACTGCTCTGTTCGGAATGGGAAGAGGTGTGACACCCTCGATATAGACGCCAGAATAGAATCAATTGAGAAGTGTGCAACCGGAAGTTTTCTGCCATCACTTTATCGATGCACTGTCATCCCCGCGAAGAGGAATGATCTGTGCGTCAACAAAAAAATGGCTAAGTCTATCGACCTATTAGTACCGCTCGACTCACGCATTACTGCGTTTACATCTGCGGCCTATCAACCAACTCATCTCGTTGGGGTCTTATTCCGCCGAAGCGGAAGGGAAACCTCATCTTTGGGCGGGTTTCGTACTTAGATGCTTTCAGTACTTATCCCATCCGGACATGGCTACCGAGCAATGCCACTGGCGTGACAACTCGTACACCGTCGGTCCGTTCACTCTGGTCCTCTCGTACTAGGAGCGACACCCATCAAGTTTCCTACGCCCGCACAGGATAGGGACCGAACTGTCTCACGACGTTCTGAACCCAGTTCACGTACCGCTTTAATTGGCGAACAGC
>DATJYV010000158.1:0-6119 GCA_035499415.1 Bacteroidota bacterium | reverse complement strand
CGCCCGGCGCATCGCCACCGGGCTGGCATTTCCACTTTCAGTTTGGCAGGAGTTTTTGATACCTTTCATCTCCCTACTTTGCAACCATCACTTACCTACAAGAGGATCTCGTGAGAACAATCATTTATGCCATCGGCATTGTCGGCCTCGTTGCGGTCCTGACGCCGCACCTGTCCGCGCAATCCCTCAAAATCGCCTACGTGAATTCGGAAAAGATTCTCAACGAGTTGCCCGAAGCCCAGGCGGCGCAAAAAGAACTTGAGTCGACGATCAAGGTCTGGCAGGATTCGCTCGAGAACATGGGGAAGGAACTGCAGGAAGGACTCGAAGATTATCAGAAGAAGCAGGCGCTGATGGACCCGACGGCAAAGGCGGCGGTAGAGAAACACCTTCAGGACCTCCAACAACGCGCCCGCGATTTTAACGCACAGAAGTTCGACAACCGCGACGGCGAAATGGTGAAACTTCGCGAAAAGAAACTTCAGCCGATCCAGAAACATGTGTTGAAGGTGATCGAGCAGGTTGCGAAAGAGGACGGATTCTCGTATGTGTTCGACAAGATTGAAAACGCATCGAACGTCCTTTATGCCGACACAAAATATGACCTGACGTACAGGGTGATCGACCGTCTGAAGCGGGGAGGGTCGATGGGTAAAGCCACGAAGGATGAAAATAATTGACGGGAAGGAGATGATGAGATGTCGGTGAAGACGGAAAAGCTCTCCCGGCGGCTGTTGTCGCTGGCGGTTCTGGCTCTCCTGGCTGTCCCGGCCGTTCGCGGACAGCAAAAGATCGGCCATTTCAGTTCCGACGCCGTGATGAAGCAACTCCCGGATGCTCAGGACGCCCAGAAGCAGCTGGACCAGATCGTGGCCGATTGGCAGCAGGAGCTGAATAAGATGCAGGATGAATGGAAGAGGAAGTACGACGACTACGACAAGAAGAAGCTCATTATGACGGAGGAGCGTCGGTCGGAGACGGAAAAAGAGCTCCGCGATATGGACCAGAAAATCGCGGACTTCCGGAACCAGAAGTTCGGCCAGAACGGCGAGCTCTTCAACAAGCAGAACGAGCTGATGAAGCCGATCCAGGACCGGGTCTTTAAGGCCGTCCAGGACGTCGCCCACGAGGAGAGCTACGACTACATCTTCGACAAGAGCGGAGAAATTCTTCTCATGTACTCGAACGACAAGTACGACATAACGCAGAAAGTCCTCGCGAAACTGAAGGTCGTCGCTCCACCCACACATTAACGGTCGCATGACAGTCCGGGAAATCGCGGCGTGGCTTGGCGGGGAGGTTGTGGGCGACGCGTCGGGCGAAATACGGGAAGTCGCGAAAATCGAGGAGGCGGGTCCGGGGTCGCTCACCTTCCTTGCAAACCCGAAGTATGAGAAGTATCTTTCGACGACGCATGCGTCGGCGGTCCTCGTTTCAAAACGGGCGAATCTTGCAAAGCTGGCAGGACGCGACGCCGTTTCTGCGATTCGCGTCGACGATCCATACCTCGCATTCCTTCGGGTGCTCCGGAAACTGAACCCCGGTCCGGAACCCTTTCCGACGGGCATCGACGCAACAGCTTTTGTAAGCCCGGATGCCCGCGTTGGGCGCGGGGTCGTTCTTGGCCGTCATGTCGTTGTCGAAGAGGGGGCGTCGGTTGGCGACGGGACCAAAATTCTCCACGGTTGCGTCATCGGCAAGCGGGCCACCATCGGGAAGGATTGCCGGATATACTCGAATGTCGTTATCTATTATGATTGCAGGGTGGGTGACCGCGTGGTGCTCCACAGCGGTGTGGTACTCGGCGCGGATGGTTTCGGATTTGCCCCGAACAAGGAGGGCAGGTACGAAAAGATTCCGCAGGCGGGTATCGCCGTTCTGGAGGACGACGTGGAGATAGGGGCCAATACGACCATCGACCGCGCGACGCTGGGAGAAACACGGGTCGGGCGCGGTACGAAGGTCGATAACCTCGTGCAAATCGCGCACAACGTCGTCATCGGGGAAGATACCGTCATCGCGGCGCTTACGGGCATCAGCGGCAGTGTGAAGATCGGTAACCGCTGCGTGATTGCCGGTCAAGTCGGGATCAGCGGCCACGTGGAAATTGCGGACCGCACGACGATTCTGGGACAGACCGGCATTCCTAAATCCATCCTCGAACCCGGAAAGGTTTTCTTCGGTACGCCGGCGAAGGAGCGTCGCGTGGCGTACCGGATTGAGGTGCTCACGCACTCGCTCCCGGCGATGGCGGAAGAGCTCGAGCAGTTGAAGCGCCGTATGGCGGAGTTTCAGAAATCCGGCCGGCATGCGCCGCGACGCACGCCGTCCGCGAAGCCGAAAAGGAAGAACCGATAGCGATATGCTTGTCCAACAGCAAACGATCAAGAAGGCGGTCTCGAAATCCGGCGTGGGCCTCCACACCGGCGTGTTCACGACCATGACATTCAAGCCGGCTCCGCCGAACTACGGCATTCGGTTCCGTCGAGTCGACATACCCGGCTCGCCCGAGATTCCCGCGGACGTCGACCATGTGGTCGACATCGCCCGAGGCACGACGATCGGCATCGGCGAAGCGCGCGTGTACACGACGGAGCACGTCCTCGCCGCCATCGTCGGACTTCAGGTCGACAATATCGTCATCGAGTTGAACAATATCGAACCGCCCATCGTCGACGGAAGTGCGAAGCCGTTTGTCGACATGATACACGCCGCGGGATTGGAAGAACAGGATGCGCCGAAAGATTACCTGATCATCGACCAGGTGATTCACTATCAAAACGAAGAGAAAGGCGTCGACATCGTCGCGCTGCCGATGTACGACGAATTTCGCGTCACCGTGATGATCGATTATAATAACCCGGCGCTTGGCAGTCAGCACACGGGCTTGTTCAACCTCGAGAAAGAATTCGTGCCGGAGTACGCGTCGGCCCGGACATTTTGCTTCCTGCACGAAGTCGAACTGCTTCGCGACCAGGGATTGATCAAGGGGGGAAATCTCGACAACGCCATCGTGATCGTCGACCGGGAACTCTCGGACTCGGAGCTCCGGAAGCTGACGCAGAAATTGGGGATCGACCATTCGGTGATTCTCGGGAATACCGGTGTGTTGAACAACAAGAAATTGCATTTTCGGAATGAGCCGGCGCGGCACAAGCTCGTGGACCTTATGGGAGACCTTGCGCTCATCGGGGCCCCGCTCAAGGCGCAGATCCTTGCTGCCCGTCCCGGCCACGCGAGCAACGTCGAGTTTGCGCGAAAGGTCCGCAAGCTCTATCAGCAGAAGAAGCTCGTCCGCAAATATCAGCACGAGAAAAAGGGGGGAGTCGTTTTCGATATCAACGCCATCCAGCGCATTCTGCCCCACCGGTACCCGTTTCTTCTCGTCGACAAGATCATCGATTTTCAGCTTGACGAACGCGTGGTCGGAGTCAAAAGTGTCACCGTGAACGAACCGTTCTTTCAAGGCCACTTTCCCGGCCAGCCGGTCATGCCGGGAGTTCTTATCGTTGAGGCGATGGCGCAGGCCGGCGGAATTCTTCTGCTCAACGGCCTGGAAAATCCCGGCAACAAGCTGGTGTATTTCATGGCGATGAACAATGTAAAATTCCGGAAGCCCGTCGTGCCCGGAGACCAGCTGATGCTCGACGTCCGCATGGTCAGCCGTCGTTCGAAGATCATCCAGATCCGGGCGAAGGCGTCGGTGGATGGATCCGTTGTTGCCGAAGGCGAATTTACGGCCGCGATCGTCGACCGCGAGGACGGAACTCCGCGGCCGGCCGAAACGGCGACTCTTCTGACCACACCCAAGCCCGCGTAGCGTACTTCTTCCTTCGTATGTCCGTTGTCATCGACCCGCGCGCCGTCGTCAGCCCGAAGGCCGCGCTCGGGGAAAACGTCCGGGTCGGTCCGTTTGCCGTCATCGAAGACGATGTGGTCGTCGGCGACGGCACCACCGTCTCGTCCCATGCCACCATCGCCGACGGTTCCCGCATCGGCAGGGAATGCCGCATATTCTCTTCGGCATCGCTCGGCACAGCCCCACAGGACATCAAGTACCGCGGAGAGCCGACGCTCCTCGAAGTCGGCGACCGTTGCGTCATCCGGGAATTTGTGACGCTCAACCGCGCCACGGTCGACAGCGGGCGAACGGTGATCGGAAACGATTGTCTGTTCATGGCCAACGCGCATGTCGGTCATGACTCGCGGGTCGGCAACAAGGTGATCCTCGCCAACAGCGTCGCCCTCGGCGGCCATGTCCACATCGGAGACTGGTCGATCGTGGGAGGGCTCACTCCCGTTCACCAGTTCTGCCATATCGGGGAACACGTCATGATCGGCGGTGGATTCCGTGTGGTCAAGGACGTCCCGCCGTACATCCTTGCCGGGCAGGAACCTCTCGTCTTTGAAGGTCTCAATTCAATCGGGCTCCGCCGGCGCGGTTTTTCAGCCGAAACAATCGAACTCCTCGAAAAAACCTACCAATTTATCTATCGGTCAAACCTGAACGTTTCACAAGGGGTCGAAAAGATCAGGAGCGAGGTTCAGCAGATTCCGGAGGTTCACAAGGTTTTGGAATTCATCGCCCAGAGCAAACGTGGAATCATTTCCGGCAGACGCAATAAATAACCGTTGGGAGTTCGGATGCCTGGGATTCCGCCCTGCTGCGGTGAACATGGCGGAAGACGAGGCGGCCGCGCATCGTCTTTTGGAAGTCGCGGGCGCCTCAACGCTTCGCGTCTACGGTTGGAATCCCTCCGCGATTTCCATCGGCCTCCATCAGTCCTTTGAGAGCATCGACATGGCGCGGGCTGCCCGCCACGGGATCGATGTCATACGCCGTCCGACAGGAGGCAGGGCCGTCCTTCACGCGCAGGAAGCGACGTACTGTGTGGTCATGCGGGTGGCATCGGGCTCGGTGCGCGAAGTTTACGCGACGATCGCCCGCGGCATACAGCGCGCGCTCCACATCATTGGGATCGACGCAGACCTTGAGGTGGGAATCGTGCGACCTGCCGGCCCGCGCGGAATCGCCCGAACGCTGGCTTGTTTTTCGTCCGTCGTCGGCGACGAGATTTCATTCAAGGGACGGAAACTGGTCGGAAGCGCTCAGAGAAGATATTCCCTCCCTGATTCGACGGAGGTCGTTCTCCAGCACGGCTCAATCCTCCTTGGCCCGGCACACCTGAATATTGTCGATTACCTTGTGCCGATGTCGCCTGCCGAACGAGCGCTCCTGCAATCGCAGCTTCGCGAAAGGACGACCGATGCCTCGACAATCCTCCGAAGAACGGTGGAACTGGACGAGATGGCAGAGGCCCTCAGAAGTGGTTTTGAACAGCTTTGGCACGAGCCGTTATTGACCCACGTCGAACCAACCACAGGAATCCTCCAGTCATGAAAACACCAACGACCAGTTCGGGACCGAAGCGGGTGACGACCCGGACCATTGCCGAGATGAAGAAACGTGGAGAACGAATTGCCTGCCTCACGGCGTACGACTTTCTTACCGCCCGGATTCTCGACGAGGCCGGTGTCGACCTCCTGCTCGTCGGAGATTCGCTCGCGATGGTATTCCAGGGGCATGAAACCACGATTCCGGTGACTCTCGACGAAATGCTGTATCACGCCAAGACGGTCGTGCGGGGCGTGGAGCGTGCGATGGTGATCGTCGACATGCCGTTCATGAGCTACCAGGCGAATGACGAGGAAGGGTTTCGGAATGCGGGAAGGGTGATGAAGGAAACAGGAGCCGGTGGAGTGAAGTTTGAAGGGGGAGAGCGAATTGCGGAGCTTGTTCGCAAGACGGTCCTCGCGGGAATTCCCGTGATGGGCCACCTCGGTCTGACACCCCAGTCGATCCACCTGTTCGGAAGCTACCAGCCGCGCGGCGTGACGACGAAAGAGGCCTCGCGCATCGTCAAGGACGCAAAAGTTCTTCAGGAAGCCGGGGCATTCGCCATCGTGCTCGAGAAAATTCCGGCCGGCCTCGGCTCCCGCGTCACCCGCGCCATTGGAATTCCCACCATCAGCATCGGCGCGGGCGTCCACTGCGACGGCCAGATCCTTGTCACGCCGGATGTGCTCGGGTTGTACGAGGACTTCAAGCCGCGATTCGT
>DATJYV010000157.1:0-9329 GCA_035499415.1 Bacteroidota bacterium | reverse complement strand
ACAAAGGCGGCATACCCGCTGCCGTACCTTCTGACGAATAAATTCTGGCCTTCGGTCGGAAGGATCGACAACACGTACGGCGACAGGAATCTCGTCTGCTCGTGTCCACCGGTTGAATCGTACGAAGAGGTGGTTGCATCGAACGCCGCCCATGCCGATTGAGGACGACAGCGTGATCCGAGGGATCCTCGAGTCGGCGAAATCGATCGCCGTGGTGGGAGCATCCCCCAAGCCGTGGAGGGACAGCGGCAGCATTGCGCAATTCCTCGCGCAGAAGGGCTACAAAGTCTATCCCGTGAATCCCCGATACGCCGAGGTGCACGGAATGAAGTGTTACCCGGACCTCGAATCAATCCGACAGCCCATCGACATCGTCGATGTCTTCCGCAATCCGGAGGAGATTGCGCCGGTCGTGGATGGTACGCTGCGCATTCGCGCGAAGACGCTCTGGCTCCAGTTGGGGGTGGTGAACGAGAAGGAGGCGGCACGCGCTGAGCACGGAGGAGTCCGCGTCGTCATGGATCATTGCATTGCCGTTGACCACCGAAGGCTCATCCGCTGAATTTTCAGTCGACTCACGAAACCCCTTGCCGCATTGCCGGCGGGGGTTTTTTCGTGGGGTGATCCTGCGATGGACATTTGGAAGCATGGCGGCCCACGCAGCCCTGTCGGTCTCCGCATGGGCCGGTGTCCCGGCACCCGGCGACTCTGTCCTGATCGTCAGGGCAATTAAGGTTCGGGGAAATGAAACGACGGTGGACCGCGTCATCCTGCGGGAGATGGCGCTCCAGGTCGGGGACACCCTCACGCAAGCGGCGATTGACGACGATGAGCATCATATTTACAACCTCGGTCTGTTCAACAAGGTGGATATAACGTACACCGCCGAGGAAAAGGCAGCTACGGTTTACGTTACCGTGTCGGAACGATGGTACATCTTTCCGTATCCTGTTTTCGGGTTCCGGTATCGGGACATCAAGAAAATCTTTTACGGAGCGGGAATCGTCCATCAAAATTTTCGAGGAAGGAATGAGAAGCTCTCCTGCTCGTTTGCCCTCGGGTACGATCAGTGGGTGTCCCTCGTCTACCAAAATCCGAAGCTCACGGACGGAGACGATGTCTTCTTCCGGCTTCAAGCAGGATATCAGAACCTTCACAGCTTAAGCGATGTTGGAGGAGAATATCTCCAGAAAAATTCCTTTCTGTCACTCTCCCTTGGCGAACGTTTCGGGTTGTATCAAACGCTCGTCGGAACGCTGGGATATGAGGTCTGGCAGGTTTCGGACCCTCTCCTCGGAAGGTCTCTTTCTCCATCCGGGAGAGACGCATTCCCGACGTTCGGCGTGCGGTACACGTACGACAGCCGGGACGTGCGGGAGTACGCAACCGACGGGTCGTTTGCGGCGCTCTCAGTGATGAAGAGCGGTTTTGGGGGGACGGACGTCGATATTCTGACGTACGGCTTCGACCTGCGCACGTTCATTCCCGTCTGGCAGGATGCCGCGCTGGGATTCCGGTCGTTCGGGAGCTTTACCGTCGGCGGGTCGGTTCCCACGTACCGCCACGTGTTCTACGGTTACGACGAAAGACTCCGCGGATATTTCAGCGAGGTGATGGAAGGAGAGGACATTCTGGGAGGGAACGTCGAATTGAGGATCCCCATCTTCTCGCCCCGTTATATCCAGGCCGACATTATTCCCATCCCGCAATTCAACACACTTCGCTACGGATTGTATCTCGGAATTTTCGCAGACGTGGGGCAGACGTGGTACCGGAATCAATCGCCTTGGAACAGGCAATTCCTGAGCGGCTATGGTGCCGGGCTTCAATTCATCCTCCCGTACGGCGTGGTGGTCCGACCGGAATTTGCGCTGAACAATGCGGGGGTCGGGGAATTCTTCATAGACTTTGGTGCATCGTTTTGAACGGCGAATATTTCCACGTCCGGCAGGGTGACGTCCGCGGAGATTCCCTGGTCCTTCGTGATGAGGAGTTCAGTCATTGCATCCGGGTTCTGCGGAAGAAACCCGGCGACCACATTTGGGTCAGCGATGGCGACGATACGATGTTTGAGGTAATGATTACGAAGGTCCGCAAGGACTCCGTCGAGGGGACGATCCTCGGGACGACCATGCGGCATGGAGAGCCCAAGGTCGATATCACGCTCGCGTTGTCCCTCTTGAAGAATCCCTCCCGCGTGGAGGTCGTGGTCGAAAAGGCGACTGAGCTCGGTGTGCGGTCCATCATCCCTCTTCACTGCGAACGGACAATCCCCCGTCACGAACGGCATGAGCGGCTGGAAAAAATCGCCCTGGCCGCGATGAAGCAATGCGGCCGTAGTCATCTTCCGAGCATTTATGCTCTTACGGATTTCCGGGCGTTGGTCGAGCATGCGGGCGAATATTCTCTTCGTCTCCTGCCCCACGAAAAGACCGAGCAGTCGCACTTTCTCGGAAGCGTGCTGGCGCATCATGCGAAAGCCAAATCCGTTCTCGTGGCAATCGGGCCGGAGGGAGGATTTTCGGAGCAGGAATTGGAGTCTGCGATCGCCCGCGGGTTTGTCCCTGTCTCTCTCGGTCCGAGACGGCTCCGCTCGGATACGGCGGCAATCTCCGCTTTGAGCTGGATCGTGGGTGAATGGTAGCGTCAGCCGTTGGGCAGGACGGATTCAACAATCCCTGAGATCTCTGCGGAGGTGCGAGAGATTCGTCCTGCCGCGGCGTTCATCCGTTTCCGACAACTCTGCACAAACGCCCCGTCGCGGATGGATCCGATGTTGATCCGTACGTTCAGGCCGGCGCCGGAAGAAGCCGCCTGAAGGAGAAGAGCCGAAACGCCCGCGTCGGAGATTGAATTTGGATTGCCGTTCGACGCGGCAATTTTGGTCAACTCGATTGCGTCCGCGCAGAGTTCCATGAGCCGCAAGGGGACCAGCGTTGCGGCTTGCGTTGCCTCTTCGATCTTTCTTTCCCGTTCCGATTTTTCCTGATCCGTATTTTTTGGCATCCCAAACGACCTCATCACCCCGTCGAACGCGCGGGCGTCTTCCTCGACGAGGGCCGCAATTTTCGGCCTCAGGGCTTCGCACTTGCCGAGCGCCGCTTTCATCGCGGGCTCGTGCTCCGCATACTTCTTCTTTCCGATCGTCAGACGGCAGACCATCGACGCGAGCGCGGCTCCGAGCGCACCGGCCAACGCTGAAACGCTTCCGCCTCCCGGCGCCGGCGAGGACGATGCGACTTCCTCGATAAATCCTGCGACAGAATTTTCGATGAGCATCAATTTCTCCTCTTCATTAGGGGCGAGACCGAAATCAAAGCATGTACTCGATGATCTTTTTGGCGGGGTTGAAGGGCTCAAGCTGACTCAGACCGAGATGTTCGACCGCAGTCGCAACCAGCTCGTCTTCTGTCCGCCGGCCGGAGCCGGATGTGTTGGCATAATATCTGCCCGACGCAAGAATTGCGTTCAACGGCGTAAGTCCGACAATTTCGCTTCCCGTCGCCTCGGCTCCGAGCCCCGCGGCCTGCCGATGAACTTCTTCGAATGCCGTGTGCATGCCCGTCGTTTCGAAATCGACGAGGTTCATCGAAACCTGGGCGATGTTGAAACGCTGGAGGAATACACCCATGGCCTTGACCGCCTTCAACGAACCCGGTATCCGCACTGTTTCGCCTTCTTCATTCTTCACGACAGCACCCGAAGGATCCTTCCTCGGCCGCCCGATCTCGCGAATCCGGAAGGCGATTTCCTGGGCGATGGCGGAGTCGGGAGTGTTCAGGTTGACATTGTAGGCGATCAGAAATTTCCTGGCGCCAGTCACCGTTGCGCCGGAGGCAGGGTTGAAGAGAGCATCGCCGAAATCGGGCTTCCAGGCGGGGTCATTCAACTTTGCGGCAAGATTCTCGTACTCTCCTTTGCGAATATCGGCAAGAGACCGTCGCATGGGACTTCGCGCGGCGTATTCGTAGAGATAAATGGGGATGTGAAAATCCCGGGAAACACGCTTTCCGTATTCTTCCGCCAGCCTGACACAATCCTCCAGTGACGCTCCGCGGATGGGAATGAACGGAACGACGTCGACCGCCCCAAGCCGCGGGTGCTCTCCCGTATGGAGACGCATATTGATCAGGCGTACTGCGACGCCGGTGGCCGCAACTGCTGCATTGACAACCGGTTCCGGCTCCCCGACGAAAGTAACCACGGACCGGTTGTAGTCCCCATCCGGTTCCACGCTCAGGAGTTTGACACCTTCGACTGCGCGAATCGAGGCGCCGATGGCGTCGATCGTGGCCGCGTTTCTCCCCTCGCTGAAGTTTGGAACACACTCGACGAGGGAATTCACCGGCTGTGATTACCTGAAAGAGGCAGGATGATTGCACCCTGACGAAAATTTCCGATCACTTCGGCGCGGCCTGCGAGAAACAGGTGACCGACATACGCGCCCGTCACCGCATCAAGTTCGTCGCCGTTCATCTGCTTATCGAGTCCGATGATCCCGATCTTTTCAAGCCCACGGCGCAAGGAAGGAAGCCCCGCTTGCTTCCGCACTATTCCCCAGATGTCCTGTGCCGCGCCCGGATACATTTCCACGACCCGACAGCCCAGCCGGCGAAATCGGCGTTTGAGAGACATTCCACGTTTCGTGAGAGTTCGCATGGGCCCGAGCGTGATCGGAAAAAAGCGGATTCCTCGTTTGAGCAACTCGCGGTCGCAGGGACGAAAATGCTCACCGTTCCGGTCGTCGATCGATTTGCGGCCGGGAGGGAGATGGAGCGGTGCGTCGACGGCGACAAGATCTGCGTGGGCATCGCGCACGAAATTCAGAATTTCCCGGTCGGAGTGCAGCGTTCCCCATCGGAGAATTTTCCTTCCTCGGACCAGGCAGATGCCGGTGTTTCTTCCCGGACTTCCTGCGAGGTCGATTCCCACGACCAGCGGAGTCTGGCGCTTCTTAGAATTCAAGGATCGTCCCCTTCTTGATGACTTTTGCGACGTGGTTCAAGCCGAAATAGTATGCAAGATGCCGATAATCCGGAACGTCGTACAGGACTAAATCGGCGTTCTTGCCGACTTCAACGCTCCCGACGAATTGAGAGTAACCAACGGCAGCGGCGCCGTTGAGGGTTGAGGCCGTGATCGCTTCTTCCGGAGTCAATCCCATCTGCGTGCATGCGATGGTCATCATCAGCGGGATGGAGAATGCCATGCAGGTTCCCGGGTTGAAGTCGGATGCAACGGCGACGGGAATGCCCGCGTCGATGAGCCGGCGGGCCGGGGCATAGCGCTCGTTCATGAAAAAGGAGACGCCCGGGAGCGCGACTGCGACCGACCCAGATTCCTTGAGCGCGTCGATTCCCTCTGAATCGATTCGTTCGAGATGGTCGACCGATGTCGCACGGAGCTCGGACCCAAGACGCGAGGCGCCGATTTGGTTGAGCTGGTCGGCATGGATCTTAACGCCAAGACCGAGTTCTCGGGCCTTTGTCAGCAGCCGGCGGGACTGGTCAACGGTGAAATATCCGTTCTCACAGAATACGTCGCAGTAGCGTGCGAGCCCACGTTGAGCGACAAGAGGGAGGAGATGTCCCGTGAGAAGCTCCACGTAATCGTCGGACCTCCCCGCGTATTCCGGTGGAACCGCATGCGCGCCGAGGAACGTCGGAATGATTGTCGCGTAGTGTTCGTCCATCAATTCCTTCATCGCTTCGAGAAGCTTCAGCTCCCCTTCTTCCGTCAAGCAGTATCCCGATTTGACTTCGGCCGTCGTCGTTCCGTGCTGGAGCATCGCGTCGAGCCGTTGGGATGCCACTTTTTTCAAATCCTTTTTTGTGGCGGACCGCGTCGCATGGACCGTGGAAAGGATTCCTCCTCCGGCCCCGGCAATCTCTTGATACGATTTGCCCGAAGCGCGCTCGGCGAATTCATCGGCGCGGCTTCCGGCAAAAAGAAGATGCGTGTGCGCATCGATAAAGCCGGGGAGCATGATGCATCCGTCGCCATCGATGACGGTTGCGTCTTCTTCGATTGCAACTCCGAGCTGGTCGGTCCGGCCCACCCATGCGATTACTCCGTCCTGGACGAGAACCGATCCGTTCTCCACGATCCCAAGCTCACGCATCTCCCTTCCCGCTTTCATGCGCTTGCCGTGCGCAGCCACGGTGACGAGTTGGCGAATGTGTTTGACCAGGAGCTGCAAATGAAGTCCTCAGGGAATCTGGTTTTTCGATTGGTCCCGGGCGAAGAATCCCCCGCATGATTCGACCGGCAGCTTCGGATACTTTGGAAACTGCGGGTCACTCCGCGAGAGAGCGCAGAGGAGAAATACGTTGCCTTTTGTGCCCGCCACGCGCCGTGCATGAGAACACAGCCGGCACAGCCCCGCATTGGGAGGAGGAAAAAGTGCGTCTGACGATTGCTTCAAAGGGGAGCCCGTTTCCGCATCTCGACGTTCCTGCGGTGGTGTGGTGCGAGAACGGAATAGAACAATCGGTGCGTGGGGACGTCGATTCGATGAGCTTCGGCGAGGCGTATGAGGGTTCCGTTGAGGGATTCGACCTCGAGAGGCCGGTCGTGTATGAGGTCGAAATACATCGAAGACCGCGTTTCCGGATTGAACCGCCTCCATGACTCGATCGATTTTTCCTTGTTCACTTCTTCCATGTTTACTCCAACGGCTTGTGCGACCTTGACCGCTTCGTGCATCGCGCTCAGAACGGTGTCGAGTGATTCGGGGTGTTTTAATATTTCGCCCTGTGTCAGCCGCGAGACAGCCGTAAATGAACCCATGGAGGTTATGAACACGAACTTGCGCCATAGTTCCTTCCGCATTTCTTTCGACAGCACGGCGTTGATGCCCGCAGAGACGCACCTTCGTCCCAGCTCTTCGTACCGGGCATCTTCCTTTCCGTCCATCGGGCCGAAAACGAGACGTTGGAGTCCCCCCGTTTCCGTGACCTCCCCGGGAGCCGTGATGCGAGCCGAGACATTTGCGACACCCCCGCTTACTTCTCCGCGACGAATAACCCGCCGGATCTGCTCGTCGTTGTCGATGCCGTTCTGGAATGTGATGATAATCGTCTCCCGCTTCAGGACCGGATCAAGAAGCCGGGAAGCTTCCTGCGTGTCATAGGTTTTCACGCACATGAAGACGACATCCACCGGCCCGGCGGCCTCAGGCCTGTCCGCCATGCGACCGGCAGGGATGGTGAAGTTCCCCATCGTCGATTTCATCCGGAGCCCGGCAAGCTTCATGGCTTCCAGATGGGAACCGCGTGCTACGAACCAGACGTCCTCGCCGCCGCGTGCAAGCAGTCCGCCGAAAAACCCTCCGATGCCGCCGGCGCCGTAAACGAGTATTCTCATCTCATTTCTGTAACATGGGGATCGTCACTCCAAGTTTCCCCGCGTTCCTGATCGCCTTCTCATAACCGGCATCGGCGTGACGCATGATGCCCGTTCCCGGGTCGTACGTCAAGACCCGCTCGATGCGAACGGCGGCTTCCGGCGTGCCGTCGCACACGACAACCATACCAGCATGGATGGAGTTTCCGATCCCGACTCCGCCTCCGTGATGGACGCTCACCCAGCTGGCTCCTCCCACGGCGTTGAGCAAGGCGTTGAGGATCGGCCAGTCGGCGATCGCGTCGCTTCCATCCTTCATTTTTTCCGTCTCCCGAAATGGAGACGCGACGCTTCCGCAATCAAGATGGTCCCGGCCGATCACGACCGGAGCGCTCACTTCGCCGCGGGCGACGAGGTCGTTGAAGATCGTTCCCATCCTGGCCCGTTCGCCATAACCAAGCCAGCAGATTCGGGCCGGCAGACCCTGAAATGCAACCTGCTCCTGCGCTTTCCGGATCCACTGACACAGGGACCGGTTCTCGGGAAATGTTTCGAGCACGGCGCGGTCGGTTCGTGCGATGTCGGCGGGGTTGCCGGACAAGGCCGCCCAGCGAAAAGGGCCTTTGCCGTCGCAGAACAAAGGACGAATGTATTCAGGGACGAAGCCGGGAATGTCGAACGCCTCTTTGACCCCCTGCTCCAGAGCTTCGCCGCGGATATTATTACCGTAGTCGAAGACCACGGCGCCGCGCTGTCGGAGCTTCAGAAGTCCGCGCATGTGCCGGGCGATCGACTCGCGCGCGAGTGAAACATAGCGCTTCGGATTGTGCTTCCGGAGCTTGAGCGCTTCAGCATAAGGAATTCCGGCGGGGACGTAGCCGTTGAGCGTATCATGCGCGGAAGTCTGGTCCGTGACGAGGTCGGGAAGCATCTTGCTGCGGGCAATTTGCGGAATGATATCCGCCGCGTTGCCCAGAAGTCCCACGGAGAGGGGCAATTTCTTTTCCTTTGCCGCGCGAATCTGAACCAGCGCATCCTCCAGGCTCTCCGTCATCGTGTCGAGGTACCCCGTGCGGATTCTCTTTTCAATGCGGGCGCGGTCGACTTCGACAACGAGGCATGCCGCGCCATTCATCGTGGCGGCAAGGGGCTGGGCGCCTCCCATGCCCCCGAGACCCGCCGAAAGAAGGAATCGTCCGCTGAGCGAGCCGTGAAAATGCTTCTGCGCGCTAGCGGCGAACGTCTCGTACGTCCCCTGCAAAATTCCCTGCGTGCCGATATAAATCCAGCTTCCCGCAGTCATCTGGCCGTACATCGTGAGGCCGAGCCCCTCGAGACGTCTGAACTCATCCCACGTCGCCCAGCGGGGGACCAGCATGGCGTTGCTGATCAGGACGCGCGGAGCGTCGGCATGCGTACGGAAAATTCCAACGGGCTTCCCAGACTGGATGAGCAGGGTCTCGTCGTTCTCCAGAGACCGGAGACTCCCGACGATGGCATCAAAGCACTTCCAGTTGCGCGCCGCTTTTCCCGTCCCGCCGTAAACGATCAACTCGTCGGGCTTCTCCGCCACCTCCGGGTCGAGGTTGTTCATGAGCATGCGAAGAGCGGCTTCCTGAATCCAGCCCTTGCAGGAGAGCGCCGTTCCTCGCGGGGCCCGGATAAGCCGGCGGCCGGACTCACGGGAATGTGTCGATGATTTCGTCAAAGTGTTTCCAAGAGGATCCGGGTTCGGATGTCAATCCCGGTGAGGAGATAGAAGCTGATGCCGGGAAGATTGCTCACTGCTGCAAATGACACCGTTGTTCCAAAAGCCATCCAACCAGAAGTCACCCACTTGTTTGTAAGAGCCGGCCTTCAGGGCAATTGGTCCTTCATGAGCGGCGTGGCGGCTCATACTCAAAGCTTATACCCGATCTTCCTCAACAAGTCCTTCCTCGCTTGAATATCGGCATCCGTCTCAATCCCTTTCGTCCTGGCCCCGT
>DATJYV010000156.1:0-5514 GCA_035499415.1 Bacteroidota bacterium | reverse complement strand
TTGGCGAACGCCATCGCCGGGGGGATTCTCGGAAATTTTCCGTCCGTCGAGAAGGTTGTCGTCCGGGTTCGGAAACCCGGGGCCGCGGTGAAAGGGGTCATCGACCACGTCGAGCTCGAGATCGCGCGTTCGCGGGGGGTGATGAGATGAGCGCGCAGGGAGAGTTGACCAGGGTTTACGTCGGCCTCGGTTCAAATCGCGGTGACCGCCTTGAGTTCCTGGACCGGGCGGTCGCGGAGCTCGGCGCCCTGGAAGAGACCCGTATCGGCCCCTGCTCGTCGGTCTATGAAACTGAGCCGGTTGGTGTGAAAGAACAGCGCGAATTTCTCAACATGGTGGTCGGATTGGCGATGCCGGTATCTCCCCATCACTTGTACGAAACGATGAAGGCGATCGAATCAAAAATCGGACGCGTGAGTTCGACCCGCTGGGGTCCGCGTGAAATCGACCTGGATATCCTCTACTTCGGCGGCAGGATTTTGAAGACGAGCGGTCTTGAGATTCCGCATGCGGAAGTGGCGCGCAGAAGGTTTGTGCTCGAACCGCTGGCCGAGATCGCCCCCGATTTCGTCGACCCCGTTCGGATGCTCACGATCCGTCAACTGCTGGCGGCGTGTCCGGACACGAGCGCCGTTCGAAAGACGGCCCTGCGGCTTCATTCGACCACGGCCGTCAAGGTGCCTTGAATGCCGTTCCCCGCGGACATCCGGTACATCGCGATTGAAGGGGTGATCGGCGCCGGGAAGACCACCCTCGCCCGGATGCTCTCAGAAAAGATGGGCGCACGATTGGTCCTCGAGCAGTTCGAAGAGAACCCCTTCCTTCCAAAATTTTACGAGGACCCGGATCACTACGCCTTCCAGACCCAGATCTTCTTTCTCCTCAGCCGCTACCGCCAGCAACAGGAGCTCTTCCAGGTCGACCTGTTTCAATCGCATCTCGTCTCCGATTACATTTTCGAAAAAGACAAGATCTTCGCCTATCTCACGCTTCAGGACGAGGAGCTGAAGCTCTACGAGAGTCTTCTCACCACGATCGAAAAGAGCATCCCTCAGCCGGACCTTGTCATCTACCTTCAATCCAACGTCGAGCGATTGATGGAAAACATCAAGCTCCGGGGAAGGAAGATGGAAGAAAAGATGTCGGAGGAGTACATTCAAGAGCTGAACGAGGCGTACAACTACTTTTTCTTTCGCTATAAATCCGCGCCGCTGCTCATCGTGAAGTCGTCCGAAATCGACTTCGTCCGCAACAAGCAGGACTTTAATGACCTGGTGGAGCAGATATTCAGGCCGAACAAAGCGCCGGTCGAGTATTACAATCCTGTTTCCCGGAAATGATTATCGAGCTTTTCGCGGCTCTTGTGCGGCTGGCGTTGTGGGTGATTGCCATTTCGTTCATTGTCTGGATTTTTCGAAACGCAACCCGCGGCCGTGTGCCGAAGTCACAGCAGGAGCCAAATCCGGACGATGCGGCGAAGCCGAAGGCGAACGTCACATACCGGGATGTCAAGGATGCGAAGTTTACAGAACTCGATGACGATACATCCAAACGCGATTCGTGAATTAAATCTCCCATGAAACGCCCCAAGTTTTATTGAAGATGTTCTTTTCCTTTGCTATATTTTCATGATATTTCCGAAAATGAGGGAATGACGCGCGTCTACATCGAAGACCTCGAACGGCATGCCGGTCAAGACGTTGAACTGCGGGGATGGCTTTACAACAAGCGGTCGAGCGGAAAGATTCGATTTCTTCTCCTGAGAGATGGCACCGGAGTCATCCAGGGTGTCATGGTGCAGGGGAAAGTCCCGGAACGTGTCTTTGCGACCTTTGACACGCTGACGCAGGAATCGTCCTTCGCGATGAGCGGGAAGGTGCGGAAGGATGAGCGGGCGCCGGGCGGGTTCGAGCTGGACGTTGCAAACGTGGATGTTCTCTCGATCGCCCGCGACTATCCCATCACCCCCAAAGAACACGGCATCGAATTCCTGGCCGACCGGCGGCATCTCTGGCTCCGGTCGTCGCGTCAGCACGCCATCCTCCGGATCCGACATCGCATCATCAAAGCGATCCGCGATTTTTTTGACGGACGCGGATTCACGCTCGTCGATTCGCCGATCCTGACGCCCAACGCCGTCGAAGGAACGACGACGCTCTTCGAGACCGACTACTTCGACCTCGGCAAGGCGTACCTGACGCAATCGGGGCAGCTCTATGCGGAAGCGTCGGCGATGGCGTTCGGAAAAGTCTACTGCTTCGGCCCCACCTTCAGGGCGGAAAAATCCAAAACGCGCCGACATCTGACCGAGTTCTGGATGGTCGAGCCGGAAGTGGCATTCAACGACCTCAACGACGACATGGATTTGGCGGAGGAATTTCTTGAATATGTCGTCCAGGACGTGCTGAGCAAGTGCTCGCAGGAGCTCAAGACCCTCGAGCGAAACACCAAATTCCTCGAAAATGTCCGAAAACCTCTTCCCCGGATTTCATACGACGAAGCGGTGGATATACTAAAGAAGAAGGGGTCGGCTTTTGAGTGGGGAAATGACTTTGGCGCGCCGGACGAGACGGTCATTTCTGAAGAGTTCGACCGACCCGTGATGGTTCACCGGTATCCGGCGGCAATCAAGGCGTTTTACATGAAACGCGACCCTGCGAATCCGAAGGTCGCGCTGGCGGTGGATGTTCTCGCTCCCGAAGGGTACGGAGAGATCATCGGCGGAAGTCAGCGGGAAGACAACCTGGATACTTTGCTGGAGCGGATCCGCGAGCACAATCTTCCACAGCAGGCGTTTGAATGGTACCTCGACCTGCGCCGGTATGGGAGCGTGCCGCACGCCGGCTTCGGCCTCGGAATCGAGCGCACGGTCTCATGGGTCTGCGGCCTCGACCATATTCGCGAGACCAACCCGTTCCCGCGAATGATTTACCGGCTGACGCCGTAGTAGTTCGGTGAGGAACAGGTGGGATTCAACTGTGCTTAAGACTTTCTTAGTGTAAGGAGATGCGGAAGCAGAGTTCAATATTCAGAGGTAGCTGCATCGCCTTGGCACTTTCTCTTTGTGCAAAGAGAAAGTGCCACAAAGAGAAACCGGCGCCGAAATTTAACGCACCTATGAATACATCCATTCGCATGCCGAAATTCCGCTGCGGAATGTGAATTCAAGTATGAGAGAGTCTGCACTTGCAGCGGAATTTAACGCACGGGAGGTCATTCCCCCCTCCAGCCGAAATTTCGGCGGGCAACGGTATCTCCTGAGCACACTCTAAGTGTCTTTCCGACAAACATGTCCCTAAATTAGCAAGGCTTATGAGGCATTAAACTCATAACTGCCAAATCAGACTACCTAGTTCCAATTCTCCATGCTCAAAGTTTCGAACCTGCGCAAAGAATTCGACAGCGTGACCGCCGTCGACGACGTCTCGCTGGAAGTTCAACGGGGGGAGCTGTTCGGCCTTCTTGGCCCGAACGGGGCGGGCAAAACGACGACGATCCGAACAGTGCTGAACATCATCGAACCGGACGGGGGCAGCATCCTGTTCGACGGAAAGCCGTTCACGCCGCAATTATGGAACAGCATCGGCTATCTGCCGGAAGAAAGAGGTTTGTACCGGAAGAGCAGGATCATGAACACGATCCTGTATTTTGCAGCGCTGAAGGGGCTGAGCGCTGTTACGGCGAAACCCCTCGTCTATCGCTGGCTGGAACGATTTAATCTCGCCGATGCGGGGAGCAGGCGGATTGAAGAACTCTCGAAGGGCAACCAGCAGAAGATTCAGCTCATCATAGCCCTCATCCACACGCCGCAGCTTCTGGTTCTCGACGAGCCCTTCTCCGGCCTCGACCCGGTGAATCAAATCCTCCTCAAGGACATTCTTCTGGAGATACGCAAGGACAACACGGCGATCATCTTCTCGACCCATCAGATGGAACAGGTTGAGAAGATGTGCGACAACATTTGTCTGATCAACAAGGGGAAGGTCGTCCTCGGCGGCGCCATCAGCGCCGTGAAGAAGAAATACGGCACGAATTCCATCCGGCTGGAATACGAGGGCGAAGGCGCCTTTCTGAAGTCTCTCCCGATCGTCCGCAAGGCGGATGTCTATCAGAATTATGCCGAGATTGAGCTGACGGACATGTCGAAGAGCCGCGAGCTGCTCGCAAAGCTGGACGGAAAACTCGCGCTGAGAAAATTCGAGATCGTGGAGCCGTCGCTCAACTCGATATTTGTGTCGGTCGTCGGCGTCCAGGATGAACCGGCACCCGAAATGATGCCGGCACCCGCGGTCGCGCTTCGGCCTTCGTTGATCGGCGACAAACGGATCATTCGAGCCATGCTTTCTGCCGGAGCGATGTTCGTCGCGACGGTCGTCGTCGCGATGAGAGAGTTCATACAGCCGGAGCCAAATTGGACTCTTCCGGGCATCTTCCTTGCCGCGACCGCGATATCGGTGTTCCGCTTCATGAAGACGCGGAGCGCCGTGCTGCTGGAACGAGCCACAACCGGCGGAGGAACGGCGCAATGAAATTTCGGCAAATCGCGCGGTGGGAGTTTGTCGAGAAAGTCCGGTCGAAGGCGTTTCTCATTTCGCTCGTCCTGCTGCCCCTTATCATGGTCGTGTTCGGTGTTCTCCCCGGATTCCTGGCGTCGAAGGAAGATGAAAAACCGCTCACCGTCGGAATTATCGACGAGACCGGGAAACTATTCGACGAGCTGAACAAAAGGGTTGACGAGAAATTCAAGCTCAAGGGGGGCGTGTCGAACTATATTCTCAAAGATCTCAAGAAGGACGGGGAAGGGATTGATGAGGAACGGCGGCAGGCGACACAGCTCCTGGCTTCGGATAAGCTGGAGGGGTACTTCGAAATCCCCGCCTCAGTCTTCGACAGCGGGAAAGTTGTTTATCGGGCGCAAAACGTCGGAAACGTCCGGATCCAGGAGCGATTTTCGCGGACCATCGAGGAGGTGATCGTCGAGGGACGATTGCGGGGACAGGGTTTGGATCCGGACAAGATCAAGAAGCTGCTCGCAAGCGTCGATGTCAAGTCCGTAAAGGTCAACGGCAAGGGTGAGGAGAAGGAATCGGGGTTCCTGGAAACATTCTTCAGCGCGTACATCGTCATCATGATGCTCTTCTTCCTGGTCATGACCTCCGGCCAGCTTCTGATCCGGAGCGTGCTGGAAGAAAAGTCGAACCGCGTGATGGAAGTGCTTCTCTCTTCCTGTTCCGCACGGGATTTGATGGTCGGGAAAATTCTCGGCCTGAGCGGACTGGGTATTCTCCAGATGCTCATCTGGGGGACGATTTCAATGGGGATCGCGTTGAAAACGGGGTCGAACTTCTTTTCCCCCGACTACCTGCTGCTCTCCGTGGTGTACTTCGTCCTCGGCTATCTGCTCTATGCAGCGATTTTTGTGACAGCCGGTTCGCCCGTGACGACGGAACAGGAGGCCCAGCAGATCACGAGCTACATCAGCCTCATGCTCGTCTTTCCGATCGTTCTCGCCGT
>DATJYV010000155.1:0-16704 GCA_035499415.1 Bacteroidota bacterium | reverse complement strand
TGGAACGGATTCGGCGGCTCGCCGAGAATGACCTGGGATTGCAAAACCCGGCGGATATCCCGGTCTGGATCAAGGTCGACCAGGACCGGGCGGCCGGGCTTCAGCAGGCCGAACAAGCCGGCCACCTGCCTCCGGAAAGGCCTTGATGGGTCAGGTCGATACGATTTCGCCTCCTGCCGGTCGTGCCGATTCTCCCGTCCGTACGCTGCTTCTCAAGTTCGGGTTCGCGCTCTTTTTTATGACCCTCGGTCTCAAGCTTGTCCAGATTCAGCTCATCGATTCGCCGAAGTATAAGGCCCTCGCCCGCAAGCAGTACGAGCAGAAATTCATACTCCCGGCAACCCGCGGAAACATCCTGGACAGGAACGGAAATGTCCTGGTCTCGAACACGATGTTCGTTTCCTTTGCGGCTGACCCGACCATCGTAGGGGATAATGCCGATGCCGTCGCCGGGGCCTTTGCGAGAGCGTTTGGAAAACCGAAGAGCTTTTACCTGGACAGGCTCCGTGACACGTCGAAGCGCTTTGTCTGGCTCGAGCGCGGCGTTGCACCCAGTCTCGCCAAGCGCCTCGAAGCAAACGAGCTGGATGGGATCGTCACCCTCAACGAACCGAAGCGACTCTACCATTACGACGACCTCGCCGGAACGCTCATCGGTTTCACGGACGTCGACAACAAGGGGATCTCCGGTCTTGAATTCGCGATGGATGATGCGCTGCGAGGCCGGAGCGGTTCTGTCGTGATGCAGCGCGACGGACTTGGTCGCGTCCGACCGTCGGTTGATTATCCCCGGGTAGAGCCGGTGGACGGGGAAGATGTCGTTCTCACGCTCGACGTGTCGCTTCAGGCGGTCGTCGAGGAGGAGCTCCGGAGAGGACTCGCGGCAAACAAGGCGGAATCGGGTCTCGCGGTCGTCGTCAACCCCCGGTCGGGCGAAATTCTTGCTCTCTCGGTCATCCCGGGACTCAATCCCCGCAAGCCCGTTCAAGCCAACGACCCAACGGCGCGAAACCGTGTCGTCGGGGATCTGTTTGAGCCAGGGTCGGTTTTTAAGATCGTCACGGCATCTGCCGCGCTTGAGAACAATCTCTCGACCCTGGCGACGCGCTACTATGCCGAGCACGGTGTGATGAAAGTGCCGCTCGGAGGACGCCGCGTGCGCGTCATCCGGGATACTCATCCCATGGATTGGATCTCCTTCGAAGAAGCGATGGAATTTTCCAGCAACATCGTCATGGCAAAGGTCGGCAAGGAGATCGGCGCCGAGCGATTCTATCGGGAGGCGCGGGACTTTGGCTTCGGCGTCTTTTCCGGCGTCGACATTCCCGGTGAGGCACGCGGAAAACTCAAACGGCCGGCTGAGTGGTCGAAGACAACTCTTCAGGCAATGTCGTACGGATACGAAGTGGGAGTGACGCCTTTGCAAATCGCCTGCGCCTACGCCGCCGCGGCAAATGGCGGGTTTCTCATGAAACCGTACATCGTCGCCGCCGTTCACGACCCGGACGGCAGAACTCTGACTGAAGGAAGGGCGGAACCGATCCGCCGGGTGATCTCCGCTGAGACCGCAAATCATTTGACAGAGGCATTCGAAGGGACGGTTGAGCGGGGAACCGCCAAAGAAGCGATGATCCGGGGCATCCGGATCGCGGGCAAAACCGGTACATCCCGCAAGCTGATGAACGGCCAGTACTCGACGAGCAATTACACGGCGCTGTTCGTCGGATATTTCCCGGCGGAGAATCCCCAGATCGTCTGTCTCGTCATGATGGACAATCCCCATGCCCGCGGATACTACGGCGGCGAAACCAGTGCCCCGGTGTTCCGGGCAATTGCTGAACGGATCATCAACAGCTCTTCGCGTTTCGAAACGGACACCAAGGAGGCGGAATCGACAACAACCCCGTCTCCGCTTGTCGTCCCCGATGTCCGGTCGCTCCGCCCGACTCTTGCGGAAGAAATTCTCACGGGAGAGGGATTGACCGTTCAGTTCTTCGGCAGGGGTGAGCTCGTCCTTCGACAATCGCCCGAGCCGGGAAAGAAAGTCGACCACGGTGAGACGGTCTCCCTGATTCTCAGCGAGTCGAACGCCACGCGCGACGGACTCGCGGTCGTGCCCGATGTGCGCGGCATGAGCTTACGCAGGGCCCTCAACCGCCTGTGCGTCGATGATTTCAGCGTCAGCATCCGCGGTTCGGGTGTCGTCACGGGACAGAACCCGGCTCCGGGCCTGCGAGTGCAGCCGGGCTCCGGGGTTATACTCTCATGCGGCATACGCGGCCTGGATCAGACGACGCTGTACTAGACGCCCCGGGAAGGACGAATGACGTTGGGAGAAATCCTGAAGGGTGTGACCGTGACGAAGCTGTTCCAAACGATGTACGGGACGATGGCGGTGACGCAGGATCTCGAGGTTCCTAAAATCGAATACAACTCGCAGAATGTCGGCGTGGGTGACTGTTTTGTTGCGATCCGGGGGTCAGCCCGCGACGGTCACGCATTCATCGGCGATGCAATTGAGAAGGGCGCAAAGATCGCAGTCCTCGAAGACGACGCGCGAATCTCCGATGCATTTTTCATGCACACCGGCGTGGTCAAGGTCGTCGTGCCGGATTCGCGAAAGGCGCTCGCGTTGATGGCGGCAAACTTCTACGGCAATCCGGCGCGGAAGATGTCCCTCGCGGCGGTAACGGGGACGAACGGCAAAACGACGACGTCTCACATCATCAAGTCCATTCTCGAGTCGGCCGGCCGGAAGGTCGGGCTCGTCGGGACGATCGAATACAGCTTCGGAGGCAGGAATTTGCCGGCGAGCCACACGACTCCGGAATCCCTTGAACTCCACCGGATGTTCGCCGCCATGGTCGAAGCGCACTGCACCTCCGTTTCGATGGAGGTCTCCTCCCATGCCCTGCAGCAATCGAGAGTGTACGGCCTCGACTTCGACGTCGCCGTATTTACGAATCTGACGCAGGATCATCTCGACTATCATGGGACGATGGAGAAGTATTTTGAGGCAAAGAAAATCCTTTTCGACTCTCTCCCATCCACTTCCGTCGCGGCAGTCAATATCGACGACCCGTGGAGCCGGAGAATCGTTTCTTCGACCAGGGCTTCCGTGCTTCTGTACGGATTTTCGTCCGCGGCGACGGTGCGCGCCGCCAACGTGGAGCTGAGCATCGACGGCAC
The DNA here is from genome assembly GCA_035499415.1 of Bacteroidota bacterium. Taxonomy (GTDB): domain Bacteria; phylum Bacteroidota; class Ignavibacteria; order UBA10030; family UBA10030; genus DATJYV01. Next base: position 13,515 of record DATJYV010000155.1, on the reverse strand, counting down.
ATCGTTCGAAGTCCTGGATGGTCAGACGCGGACTGAAATTCATTCTCCCCTCGTGGGCCGCTTCAACGTCTATAATACGCTCGCCGCCTTTGCGGCCGGGACCGGTCTCGGGTTGAAGAAGGAGAGCATCGCGCACGGAATCGAAAGCCTCCGGCCTGTCCCGGGACGATTCGAGCGAATCGCATCGAACAAAGGATGGACGGCAATCGTCGATTATGCGCACACGCCGGACGCGCTCGAGAATTGCCTCCGCACCATCCGCGAAGTTCTGCCTTCCGACCGCCGGCACAGGATCATAACGGTATTTGGCGCTGGGGGCGACCGCGACCGCACGAAGCGTCCGATCATGGGAAAAATCGTGAGCGAGTGGAGCGATGTCGCCATCGTGACGTCCGACAATCCCCGCACGGAGGACCCCGAACGGATCATCCGGGAGATTGCCGCGGGCATGGCACACCGGCCGTCGACGATGATGCGCACAGACCGGGCGGAGGCGATCCAGCAAGCCCTCACAATGGCGGAACCGGGAGACGTCGTCCTCATCGCCGGCAAGGGGCACGAGGACTACCAGGTGGTCGGAAAAGAGAAGATCCATTTCAGCGACCGGGAGACGGTCGAGCGGTATCTGTAGAGGGACGGATGAAGCTGCATCGGGACGATATCCTGGCGGCGGAATCTGTCCAGGCGCTTGGATTCGACGTTCCGCGTTCGTTCGCCGTCACCGGCGCATCGACCGACTCACGCAGCGTAAGAGCCGGCGAGCTCTTTGTGGCTCTGCGCGGTGATCGGTTCGACGGACATGATTTTGTAACAGCGGCTGTTCAGGCCGGCGCTGCGGCGGTTGTCGTGGACCGGCGGTGGGCTGAGGCAAACCGGGCAATGCTCGTGAGTATCACCGTCCCCCGGCTCATCGTCGAGGATACGGTGAAGGCGCTCGGCGCGCTCGCAAGAAGGCATCGAAGGAAATTCAAGATCCCCATTCTTGCCGTCGGCGGAAGCAACGGCAAGACGACAACCAAGGAAATGATCAGCTCAGTCCTTGCACAAAAATACCGGGTGCTTCGTACGGAAGGGAATCTGAACAATCACATCGGCGTCCCCCTGACGATGTTCCGTCTCGAGGGCCGGCATCAGGCCGCTGTGCTCGAGTTCGGCACGAATCATCCGGGAGAAATCCGGACCCTGTGCGAGATCGCCGAGCCAACGCACGGCCTCATCACCAACATCGGACAGGAGCATCTGGAATTCTTTGGCTCGGTCGACGGCGTTGCAAAGGCCGAGGGAGAGTTGTTCGATTGGCTCGCCGGCAAAGGGACGGGCGTTGTGAACGCCGATGAATCCAGAATTGTCCGTCAGGCACGATCCCTGAAAAAGAAATTGACCTTCGGGATGAAGGCGGGTCGGCATGATGTCCGCGGGACGGTTCTGAATTTCAGCCCGAACGGCTGTCCGAATATCCGCATTCGCAAGCGGGGCGGGACGGCGTTCGCCGTCCGGCTTCGTGTTCCCGGTGAACACAATGCGCGGAACGCCCTCGCGGCCGCCGCCGCCGGCATGGCGCTGAGAGTTCCGGCAGAGCAGATTCAACAATCATTGGAAACATTCACGGCGCCGGGGAAGCGGATGGAAGTTCACGACGTGGGCGGTATGACGGTCGTGAACGATACCTACAACGCAAATCCGGACTCGGTCCTCGCCGCCCTCGCCGCCCTCAGAAGCATGAAGACGCAGGGAAAGAAGATCGTCGTGCTCGGCGACATGCTGGAGCTTGGCCCCGATTCCGCGGACCTCCACCGTGCAATCGGGAAGAAGTTGTCATCTTTTGGCGTCGACATCTTGCTGACGTTCGGACCGCTCTCGCGTCAGACAAACGACGCCGCGGGCGTGACGACCAAGCTGCATTTCGACGACAAGAATATCCTGGCCGCCCGGCTCATCCAACAGGTGTCCGCTGGCGACATTGTTCTCGTCAAAGGCTCGAGGGGGATGAAGATGGAGGATGTCGTGGCGGCATTCATCGCGCGGTTTCAAAAGGCGGCATGAGGCATGCTGTATTTCTTTCTCACATATCTCTATCAACGCTACCATGTACCGGGCTTCGGCGTATTCCGCTACATCACCTTTCGTGCGGGAGCCGCGGCGGTCACGGCATTGGTCATCGCATTCTGGTTGGGTCCGAAGATCATCCGGCGGTTGAAGGAGATGCAGATTGGAGAAGCGGCAAAGCTGGATGCCCCCAGAACCCACCTTTCAAAGGCCGGCACGCCGACCATGGGAGGATTGATCGTCCTTCTCTCGGTCCTCGTTCCCGCCATCCTGTGGACCGACCTTCGGAACGGGTACATTCTGCTGATCCTGTTTGTCACGCTTGCTCTCGGCGCGGTCGGATTTCTCGACGACTTCCTGAAGGTGGTCAAAAAAAAACCGAAGGGACTCATCGGCAGGTACAAGATCGTGGGCCAGGTAACCGTGGGACTTCTCGTGGGCGGAATCATCTACTTCGTGCCGCAATGGATCGACCCGAGCCTCGTCCCGCTCCATTCAAGCACCACTGTCCCGTTCATCAAAAATCGGGAGTTCGACTTCGGCGTATTCTACATCCCCGTCGTCATTTTCATCATCACCGCAACGTCGAACGCCGTCAACCTTACGGATGGACTGGACGGCCTCGCGATCGGGACGGTCGGGATTGTCAGTGTCACGCTCGCTTTGATCGCCTACGTTTCGGGGAGCGCAACGCTCAGCCAGTATCTGACCATTCCCTTTCTGCGGGGGAACGGCGAGCTGGCGATTTACTGCGTCGCGATGGCGGGCGCGGCCCTCGGATTTCTGTGGTACAACTCGTACCCGGCGCAGGTCTTTATGGGCGACACAGGATCGCTGGCCCTGGGCGGAGCAATCGGCGCCATGTGTGTGCTGATCAAGAAGGAGCTCCTGCTGCCGACCCTCGGCGGCGTTTTTCTCATGGAGACGCTCTCGGTCATCATTCAGCGCGGGTACTTCAAGTATACGAAGCGGAAATACGGCGAAGGACGGCGGGTGTTCCGCATGGCTCCCATCCATCATCATTTCGAACTTCTGGGTTGGCCGGAGCCGAAGATCGTCACCCGCTTTTACATCATCGCGATCCTGTTCATGATTTTCAGTCTCGCGACATTCAAAGTTCGTTGACACGATACGGATGAATGTACCGGATCTGTCCGGCACGCGCGTCACGGTCATTGGAGCGGCAAGGAGCGGCGTGGGCGTCGCGCGCCTGCTCCAGAAGTTTCATGCCCGTGTATTTGTCAGCGACAACGGCGCGGAGCCGGCGCTCGGACCGTATCTCGATGAGCTAAAGAAGACGCAGATTCCGTTCGAGGTCGGTGGCCACTCGCTGCGGGTCTTCGATGCGTCGCTGGTGGTGGTCAGTCCGGGCGTTCCCAGCAATGCCCCGGTGGTCACGGAAGCGCGGACGCGGGGTCTGAGAGTTGTGAGCGAACTGGAAGTTGCAAGCTGGTATTGCAAGGCGCCGGTTGTCGCGATTACGGGCAGCAACGGCAAAACCACTACGACGACCCTTACAGGGAGGATCCTCGGCGATGCAAAAAAGAAACATGCTGTTGCAGGGAACATTGGCACGGCATTCTCATCCGTCGTTCTGGACATGGCTGAGACAGATCTTGCTGTTCTGGAAGTGAGCAGTTTTCAACTCGACCATATCGAGTCGTTCCGGCCGCACGTCGCCGTGCTCCTGAATATTACGCCGGACCACATGGACCGCTACGACCACTCGATGGAGCGGTACGCTGCATCCAAGGCGAGAGTTTTCATGAATCAAACTCGCGACGACATTCTGATCTACGATGTTGACGATCCGTGGACCTCACGGACGGTCGACGCCGCGAAAAGCAAACGAATCGGGTTCAGCGCTTCGAAACATCTCAATGAGGGAGCGTTCGTGGAGAATGACGTTCTCACCACGGTTCTGAACGGGCAGAAATCGAGCGTGATCGCAACACGCGAGATCAGCATTCGCGGTACGCATAACCTCTACAACGCGATGGCGGCCACACTTGTCGGTCAGATCGAGGGCGTCGGTCCCGCATCGATCCGGGCCACGTTGCGAAACTTCCGGGGGGTCGAACACCGCCTCGAATTTGTCCGGGAACTGGACGGGGTGCGATACTACAACGACTCCAAGGCGACGAACGTCGATTCGGTCTGGTATGCCCTCCAGGCCTTCGCAGAGCCGGTCGTGCTCCTGCTCGGCGGGAGAGATAAGGGGAATGACTACCGCCGGCTTCTCGACCCGGTCCGCAGCAAAGTAAGGACCATCGTCGCGATCGGCGAGTCGGCGGAAAAGGTTGACCATGCGTTCGCCGGAATTGTTCCTGTCGTTCGTGCCGGCTCGATGGACGACGCGGTTTCGAAGGCGAGGTCCATCGCAAGACCGGGTGACCTTGTCCTTCTCTCGCCTGCATGCGCTTCGTTCGACTGGTTCAAAAATTACGAGCAGCGGGGATTCGTGTTTAAACAGTTGGTGAACAATTTATGAGCCGGGCGCCGCGAAACCATATCGATTTTCCGATGCTCGCCGCGGTCCTCATTCTCATGGTGTTGAGTATCGGCGTCGTCTACAGCGCTTCGGCGACCTGGGCATACGAAAAGTTCGGGTCGAGTTCGCGCCTGCTCAACGCGCACACGATCAAGATTGTGCTGGGGGTCGTGGCGTTGTTTATCGGCGTGGCAATTCCGTACGACTTTTACAGGAAACTCACGAAGCCCGGCATCATAATCGCGGTTCTTGTATTGGCCGTGACCCTCGGACTCGGCGGCGAAGCCAAGGGAGCAACGCGGTGGCTCCGATTGGGCGGCCTGGGATTTCAACCCTCCGAGTTTGCGAAATTCGCGCTTCTGTTCCATCTCTGCGCGCTCGTTGCTACGAAGGGTGAAACCATCAGAGACCTGAAGAAAGGGTTCCTTCCCGTCATGGTCTGGGTCGGCGTCGTGGTCCTCCTCGTACTGCTCCAGCCCAACTTCAGCACCGGAGCGATGATCCTTCTGCTGAGTCTTGTCATGCTCTTCGTCAGTAAAGCGCGGATCCTCCATCTTGCGGCGACGGTCGCTTCCCTCGTGCCGGTGCTCGCGCTCTACATGCTCAGCGCCCCCTATCGACGCGAGCGCATCATGTCGTTCCTGCACGGCCATGTGACGGGTCAACAGAATTATCAGCTGTGGCAGGGAATCATCGGATTCGGGAACGGTGGCCTCTTCGGCGTCGGGCCGGGCGAAAGCCGCCAGCGGGATTTTTTTCTCCCCGAATCCTACGGAGATTTTGTTTTCTCGATCGTCGGCGAAGAATACGGATTCATCGGAACAACGCTGTTTCTCGCTCTCTTTCTCATCATCATGTTCCGCGGCTTTAAGATCGCGAAGTACGCAAAGGACGATTTTTCCCGCCTGCTCGCCATCGGCATTACGAGCACCATCACGCTGTACGCGCTCGTCAACGCGGGCGTGACGCTGGGCATTCTTCCGACGACCGGACAACCGATGCCCTTCGTCAGTTACGGCGGGTCGTCACTGCTCTTTTCGTCATTTGCGGTAGGCGTGCTGCTGAATATTTCCGCGCACACCGATTTGCATCCGCGCAGCCCCGTGCTCACGGAAGTCGTCATGCCCGGCGAGCCGGGTCCGGGGCTCGGAAAGGTGTACTGAACGTGCGGCGCGTGAGGGACGAACGATTCTGAATGTGTCGCGAAGTCAGCCGCGAATATTATTTGCCGGAGGTGGAACTGGAGGCCACCTGTATCCGGCTCTCGCAATTGCGAATGAAGTCAAAAAACTTGCACGAGGTGCGGAGGTTCTGTTTGTCGGCACGAAGGACAAGATTGAAGCGCGGATTGTTCCGCAATCAGGGTACCGGTTCGCAGCGATTTGGATCGGCGGTTTCCACCGCACGTGGCGGTTGGAAAATCTCCTGGTACCGGTCAAGGTGATTGTTTCCCTGATTCAATCGGCCATGCTCGTCAGACAATTCAGGCCCGACGTTGCCATCGGCACGGGCGGGTACGCTTGCGGCCCGGTGCTCTATGCGGCCTCCATGCTGGGCGTCCCGACCGCCGTGCACGAATCGAACAGCTATCCCGGACTGACGACGATGCTCCTCGCGCGGCGCGCGACGGTCATGTATACGGCGTTCGACGAAACCGCTTCATGGCTCAAACGCAGGGACAATATCCGGCTCGTGGGTACGCCTACACGCGAGCAGCTTGACCTGGGAAAGAAAAAAGAGGCGATGAAATTTTTTCACTTGAATCCGCGGAAAAGAACCGTCCTCATTTTCGGAGGGAGTCTCGGCGCTCGCTCCATCAACGCGGCGGCCGGGATCCTCGTCGAATCCCTGAAGCGGCTGAACGCCCAGCTTCTCTGGCAGACCGGCCCGGCTGAGTACGAGCGGCTGAAGCTGCGCTTCACGGGAAGGAATGTGGGATGGATGGGGCCGTACATCGACCGGATGGATCTCGCATACGCCGCGGCGGATCTCGCGGTCAGCCGGAGCGGCGCGACAACCATTGCGGAAATTACGAGACTCGGCAAACCGGCAGTTCTCGTTCCGTACCCCCACGCGGCGGCGGACCACCAGACATTCAACGCCCGCTACCTTCAGGCTCGTGGAGCAGCGGTGCTTGTCACCGACGGCGACGTCTCAGCCCGTTTGACGGACATCGTCGCCCGGCTCTTGAATGATACACGTGCCCGTTCTCGAATGGCGCGCGCGTCACGATCCCTCGGAAAACCGGATGCGGCAAAAGTCGTCGCGAAGAGCCTCCTGGCGCTCGCCGGGTTCGCTCCCGCCCGCGGGGGAACATGATGACGAAAGTATTTCGATACAAGCTCGATTTCTATTATCAGCAGACGCTCATCTATCTCCTGACGCTTATCCTGTACGCGGGAATCAAGGGAAGTTTTATCGAAGACCAGTTCAATTTCGTGTTTCGCGACCCAATCGTCTACATCATCATCCTTTTTTTTGCGATCGCCATCATCACACTCGGCCTGAATCTTTACCGCAATCGACAGCTGATCGTCGAACAGGACCGGATCATTTTTCATGCGCGCCACCGCGACCGGGAAATTCCGCTGAGCGATATCGAATGGATTCACATCGGCCGCGAACGGTTGGTACAGACGGCTGGAAGGTTTCAGCAGATTTCGATCAAGGTCCAGGGTCGCCGCCGGGCATTCCGCATCCGCGTCGGCCGTTACGAACGCGACCGTGAGCTCGTCGCCGAAATGGATCGCATCGCCGAGCAGGTACCGCGGCGGGGCCACCGCCGGTTCGGATTGAATTCATAACCCTCACTGCGGAGGAGCAGACGCATGGCGCCCATGCAAGTTCTTAGTTTCGTTGCCGTCGGGATCGTCGCCGGTATTCTCAGCGGAATTCTCGGCATCGGCGGCGCGGTTTTCGTCATCCCCGTCCTCGTCTACATGTACGGATGGAGCCAGCACATGGCGCAGGGAACCACGCTCGGCATGCTGATTCCCCCCATCGGCCTTCTTGCGGCGTGGCAGTACTACCAGGCCGGTAACATGAACCTCAAAGTCGCGGGAATCCTTTGCCTCGGATTCTTCGCCGGCGGATACCTCGGGGGCGCGGTGGTGAATCATATTTCAGATGAAGTGCTTCGAAAAGTGTTCGGCGTTTTTCTGTTTCTCGTCTCTCTCAGGATGATTCTCGGCAAATAACAAACATGTTTCGATCGATCAGGAAAATTCATTTCGTCGGCATCGGCGGCATCGGGATGAGCGGCATTGCGGAGATTCTGCTGGACCAGGGGTTCCAGGTGAGCGGGTCGGACCGGGCCCTCTCCGAAGTGACGGAGCGGCTTCAGAAGATGGGTGCGGCCGTTTTTGAGGGACATCGCGCGGAGAACCTGAAGGGGGACGTGGACACGCTCGTCTACTCCTCCGCCGTCCAGCATGATAACCCGGAAGTTGCGGAAGCGCGGCGCAGGAAGATTCCGGTCGTTCGGCGCGCCGAAATGCTCGCGGAGGTCATGCGCCTGAAGTACGGCATTGGAATTGCCGGGACGCACGGAAAAACCACGACGACGTCGATGATCGGAATTGTGCTCATGGAAGGAGACCTCGACCCAACCGTGATCGTTGGAGGAAAATTGAGCGGGCTCGGCGGAACCAACGCGCGGCTCGGACATGGAGAATTCATCGTCGTCGAGGCGGACGAGTTTGACCGGTCCTTCCTTTCCATCACCCCCACGATTGCCGTGCTGACGACGCTCGAGACCGACCATCTTGATTGCTATCGAGACCTGGAGGACATCAAGGGCGCCTTCATTCAGTTCGCAGGGAAAGTGGCGTTCTACGGTTTCATCGTCCTCTGCCTCGACGAACCGGCATTGCTCGACATCATGCCGACCATGGACACGAAAAAAGTCATCACGTACGGGCTCAATCCCCAGGCGGATGTCCAGGCCGTGGACATCAGACACAAGGATAATACATCCTCCTACACGCTTGTCCGTCGCGGCCAGGAGCTCGGTCCAATCACCCTCCAGGTCCCGGGAAAACATAATGTTCGGAATTCACTCGCGGCGATTGCCGTCGGACTGGAGCTGAACATCCCCTTTGCAAAGATCAAATCGGGCATCGAGCGGTTCGCCGGCGTCTATCGTCGGTGGGAGAAAAAAGGAGAGGTCGGCGGCATCGCCGTCTACGACGATTACGCACACCATCCGACGGAGTGCCGGGCGACATTGCTCGGTGCAAAGTCCGGATGGCGCCGCCGCGTCGTCTGCGTCTTTCAACCTCATCTGTTCTCCCGGACGCGTGATTTCTACGAGGAGTTCGGTAAGTCGTTTCTCCTGTCGGATGTTCTCGTCGTGACGGATGTGTATCCAGCCCGCGAGGAGCCGATTCAGGGCATCACGGGCGAGCTTATCGCCAACGCGGCGAAGCAATTCGGCCACAAGGAAGTTCACTACGTGCAGGATAAGAAAGCCGTTCCGGGTTTTCTGAAATCAATCGTGAAGACGGGGGATATCGTCATCACGATGGGGGCCGGAGACATATGGAAGTACGGCGAAGATTTTCTGAGGCAGATGCGTGGTGATGGGAAGAAATAGGCGGCTGGCGGAACGCAGAAGAGGATATGGCAAAAGAAGTTTAAAACCCAAAATCCAACACTCGTAACTGGAAACTCGAACCTTTGAACTTTGAACTCGAATCTCGAAACGTTTTCCATGATGTCATTCGATAATATCAAACGTGTCGTCCGCGGCAACGTGGCGATGAACGAGCCGCTTGGGAAGTACACATCGATGCGGGTCGGCGGCTCGGCCGAGTGCTACATCGAGCCATCGGACAAGACGGATATGGTTTCGACGGTCCGTTACCTTCAGGAAATCGGCGTTCCGTACATGGTCATCGGCCGCGGGAGCAATCTCGTGGTGAGTGACGAGGGGGTTCGCGGCGCCGTGATCAATATGGAAACGGGAGTCTCGGCTCTCCGACTGGATGGACCGATGGTGTATGCAGAGTCGGGAGTACGGCTGAACAAGTTCGTCGACTTTTGCATCCAGAACAGCCGGGGCGGGGTCGAAATGCTTGCGGGCATTCCCGGGACTGTCGGAGGAGCTGTCGTCATGAACGCCGGAGCACACGGAGGCGAGATCTCCGACCACATCGTCGGCGTCGAAGTGCTGCGCGATGCCGACGTTCGTACTGTACCGAAGGCCGACGCGCAATTCGCGTACAGAAAATCGGGCTTCGTGGGGGACGTTGTCCTCAGCGCCACGTTTGACCTTCCCTTCGCAGATAAGGAAGAATTGATACGGAAAAGGCGGGAGCTGATCCTTCGGCGCAATGAATCGCAGCCGCTGGAGCTGCCGAATTCCGGAAGCATGTTCAAAAACCCGGCCAACACTTTTGCGGCGCGGCTTATCGAGCAGGCGGGGCTCAAAGGGAAACGGATCGGCGATGCGCAGATCTCGGAAAAGCATGCAAATTTCATCGTGAACCTCGGCAATGCAAAAGCCGCCGACGTCGTCCGGTTGATCGAGCTTGCACGACGCACCGTGTACCAGAACACCGGGATCATGCTGGAGCTGGAGGTCAAGCTTCTGGGCTTCCCGCAGGAGCAGACGGAAAAGGCCGTATGAGAGACTTCAGGAAGAAGCAATTGAAGTTCGGTGTCATCGCGATCCTCGCAGTCGCGGCGATCGCCTCGGCGAACCTCTGGAAGCGCGGCCTGGGCGTGAAAACCGTGGTGGTCGTCGGCAACCGCATCGTCCAGACGAACGAAGTCGTCCAGCTTGCGCAGATCCAGCCGGGAACGATGCTGTACGACGTCGACCTGACGGCGGTTCGGCGGAATGTCGAAAGTCATCATTATGTCAAGTCCGCAGTCGTCGAACGGGATCTGCCTTCTGCAATCCGGATCACCGTCAACGAACGGAAACCGGTCGCACTGGTGAATCGTCCGGACTTCGTCTACCTCGACGAAGACGGCGTCATCCTTCCCCGCTCGATTTCGAAAGCGCTCTTCGACCTGCCGGTCATCAGCGGCATATCCGACAACGTACCCTTGAAGCTCGGCACAACGGTCGGGCAGGACGACGTCCGCGAAGCGCTGACCATTCTTCGGATGCTGAAACTCGTCAACCTGGATTTGTCCCATCAAATCTCCGAGGTTCAGGTCCGGAACGGCGGTGACATCGTCCTGGTCACGGCAGAGGGAGCGGTCCCGGTGATCTTCGGACGTGGAGAAATTACAGACAAGCTTTTGCGGCTCGAGGCGTTTTGGAATCAGGTAGTACGTGTTCGCGGTACGGAGGATCTCAGATATATCGACCTCCGGTTCGCAGACCAGGTTGTCGTGCGCTGGAATCAGCGTCGCGCATCGTGAATCGAATTATTTGAATACGAGAGGATCAAGGACATGGAACCGGATATTGCCGTAGGATTGGACATTGGAACGACAAAGGTGTGCGCGATCGTCGCGTCGCCGGACGAAAATCGCCCGGGAAAACTGAAGATTCTCGGGATTGGAAGAAGCACTTCGGACGGCCTGACCCGCGGCGTCGTGACCAACATTGAGAAAACGGTGCGCTCCATCCAGCTGGCGGTGCAGGAAGCGGAGGCGCAATCGGGCCTCAAGATCGGCACGGTGACGGTCGGAATTGCCGGCGACCACATTCAGAGCATCCAGAGTCGCGGCGTCGTCGCGATCAGCCGGCCCGAGAACGAAATCACGCAGGAGGATGTGGAGCGGCTCATCGAAGATACGAAGCGGGTCGCGTTGCCGCTCGACCGGAAGATCATCCACGTCATTCCCCAGCAGTTTATCGTCGACGGGCAGGACGGAATCTACGACCCCGTGGGAATGTCCGGGGTACGCATGGAGGCCGTTGTCCACATCATTACCGGGCTTGTCACGGCGGCGCAGAACATTTACAAATGTGTCCAGCGTGCCGGCCTCCAGGTGAACGACATGGTCCTGGAGCCGCTCGCATCGAGTTACGCGGTACTGGAAGACGAGGAAAAGGAAGTCGGCGTCGCCCTCCTCGACATCGGGGGCGGAACGACCGACCTCGCGGTGTTCGAGGAACGGACCATCCGGCACACGGCGGTCATCGGCATCGCGGGGAAGAAAGTGACGGACGATGTACGCAAAGGGTTCGGCATTCTCACCGACCAGGCAGAACGGCTGAAGCAGGAGCACGGATTTGCTTACGAGCCGGCGGTTGTCGACAACCAGCCGATCCTGCTTCCCGGCATCGGCGGACGTCCCCCCATCGAAATCGACAAGAAACTTCTGTGCAAGGTCATCCAGCCGCGCATGGAGGAGATCCTTGAATTCGCCTCGCTCGAGATCAAGCGCTCCGGCTATTCCAAGCACCTCTCGGCGGGGGTCGTTCTCACCGGCGGGGGATCGCTCATCAAGGGAACGGCAGAACTTGCAAAGGAAGTCCTCGGGATGCCCGTGAAGATCGGGATACCAACCGGCTTCGGTGCAGGGCTTGTGCGCGAGATCGAAAATCCGATATACGCGACCGGCGTCGGGCTCGTCATTCACGAGCTAAAGTATCGCGACCGGTCTGCGGTCAATGCCGTCATGAAGAATGGAAAGGGGACGAGCATCTTTCGACGAATGAAGGCCTGGTTCGATGAATTATGAGCCAAGCGGCGATCAGCCGACAGGATTCAATGGTCGGGTGCCAATTGTTCGAACTCTGAACTTTGAACTCTGCATCTCGGAACTGGAAACTGGAAACTCGCAACTCAATCATTACATGAACTTGGACATACAAAATTATCAAATGACCCAATCACCCAATTACATAATCAAAGGAGACCTACCGTGCCTATAGAACTCGATATGCCCTCCGGCCGCGGCGCCAACATTCGTGTTGTCGGAGTGGGAGGAGGCGGCGGGAACGCCATCAACAGCATGATCGACAAAGGGCTGGTCGGAGTTGATTTCGTCGCCATCAACACGGACCTGCAGGCGCTCGAAAGGAGCAAATCCAGTCTGAAGATTCAGATCGGAAAGAATCTGACACGCGGCCTCGGCGCCGGAGCGGATCCCAGCGTCGGATTCCGCGCCGTCGAGGAAGACCGCGACGAGATCGCCCAGGCGCTTGGCGGCACCGACATGGTGTTCATCACCGCCGGCATGGGAGGCGGGACGGGAACCGGCGGGGCGCCGCTCGTCGCAAATATCGCCAAGAGTGTGGGAGCGCTCGTTGTGGGCATCGTGACGAAGCCCTTCTCCAGCGAAGGCAGGAAGAGGATGATGCAGGCCGAAGTTGGAATCGAAGAGCTCAAGAAACATGTCGACACGCTGATCGTCATCCCGAACCAGAAACTGCTCGACATCATCGATCGGCGGACGTCCGTGACGGAGGCATTCGAACTTTGCAATAAGGTTCTGCATAACGCGACGCGCGGGATATCGGAGGTTATTACGGTTCCCGGATACATTAACGTCGATTTTGCGGATGTGCGGACGATCATGAAGGAGATGGGAGATGCCTTGATGGGTTCGGGGACCGCAAGCGGCGAAAATCGCGCAGTGGAAGCGGCACATGCCGCCATCTCGAGCCCGTTGCTCGAAGGCGTGTCCATCGCCGGTGCGCAGGGAATTCTCATTAATATTACCGGCGGCAAGAGCTTGAGCCTCGTGGAGATCGACGAAGCGACGAAGATCATTCAGGATGCGGCGGGAGACGAGGCGAACATCATCCTCGGAACCGTCATCGACGACAACGTGACGGAAGATATCATGGTCACCGTCATTGCAACCGGATTTAACAAAAAGGCGGCGACGGTGCTTCCAAAGCCCAGGCCGGCTGCAAACCTGATCGAGCGGATTCCGTCCGGGCCCGCAGACCTTCAGAAGTACGACGAGCCGACGTTCCGCCGGCGCGGCATCGATATCCCGATCAACACGGTGACGCAAGCGTCGCACGAAAAGGAGAAAACGGAGAAGCAGGAGCCCGAGAAACC
>DATJYV010000154.1:0-6056 GCA_035499415.1 Bacteroidota bacterium | reverse complement strand
TTTCTCAAGCTCCTTCCGAAAAATAATCTCCGCCGCCCCCTTCGGCCCCATCACGGCGATCTCCGCCGTCGGCCACGCAAAATTCAGGTCGCCCCGGATATGCTTCGAGTTCATGACGTCATACGCCCCTCCGTACGCCTTTCGTGTGATCACCGTGATCTTCGGCACCGTCGCCTCGCAAAACGCGAAGAGAAGCTTTGCGCCATGCTTGATGATCCCCCGCCATTCCTGGTCCGTCCCCGGCAAAAAACCGGGCACGTCCTCGAACACAACGAGCGGAATATTGAACGCATCGCAAAACCGGACGAACCGCGCCCCCTTGACGGACGAATCGATGTCCAGTACGCCGGCAAGCACCGCGGGCTGATTCGCGACGATCCCGACGGGACGCCCCGCGACCCGCGCGAACCCCACAAGAAGGTTCGGCGCAAAAAGCTCATGAACCTCCAGGAACGACCCGGTATCCACGATTCTCCCGACCACATGCTTCATATCGTACGGCTTGTTCGGATTTTCCGGGACGATGGAATCGAGCGCCTCGTCCGCGCGGCGCGGGTCATCCGTCCCCGTTTGAACGGGAGGGTCGTCGACATTATTCGGCGGCAAATAACCGAGCAAAAGCTTGATCCGTTCGATGCAGTCCGACTCGGTCTCCGCGAGGAAATGCGCGACGCCGCTCTTGGTCGCGTGCGTCACCGCCCCGCCGAGATCTTCAAACGACACGTCTTCGTGCGTCACGGTCTTCACGACATTCGGCCCCGTCACGAACATGTAGCTCGTCCCTTTGACCATGAAGACAAAGTCGGTGATCGCCGGCGAATAAACAGCCCCCCCGGCACAGGGACCCAGGATCGCCGAGATCTGGGGGACGACCCCGGAAGCGAGCGTGTTCCTCAGAAAAATATCTGCATATCCCCCGAGACTGGCGACCCCCTCCTGAATCCGCGCACCGCCGGAGTCATTCAGACCGACGATCGGGATTCCGAGCTTCATCGCCATATCCATCACCTTGCATATTTTTTCCGAATGAGCTTCGGAGAGCGACCCGCCAAAGACCGTGAAATCCTGACTGTAAACCGCCACGGGCCGGCCGTTGATCTTTCCGTATCCCGTCACCACACCGTCGCCCGGGTATTTCTGTTTGTCCAGCCCGAAATCGCCCGATCGATGCTGAACGAACATCCCTGTCTCCTCGAACGAACCGGGGTCAAGCAAAAGTTCGAGACGCTCGCGCGCCGTCAGCTTCCCCTTCCGGTGTTGCTCCTTGATGCGCTCCTCACCCCCTCCGGCCAGTGCTTTCGCCGTCAAGTCGTGCAAATGTCGGATTTTATCCATGGTCTCTGCGAGAAAGGAAATGACAGGGATTACCGCCAGCCAATATAGAAACTCATCGGGGGTAAATCAAACGCGCCGGGAGTGTGCTGCTATCAGGCGACCGTCACTCCGGAAGAGCTTCGGGCTCTCTGAACGTCGGACGATGAAACCCCTTGTCGATGCACGGGCAGGCACATTCCGCTTGACGCTTCCTTCGTGCGTTCGAGCTCGTTGAACCGGGGACACTCGCCGGGCGCCTGTACCGGGAACCCACGCGATGTATCGCACACGCAAGGAAACTTGGGGGGGCCGAACTCGCGAATTGGAAAGTACAGCGGTGAACGGAAGAACGGGGATTACTTCGCTGGAACGACGCCCGGATGATCCTCGGTGTCGGCTTTGAGCTCGCGCTTGAACTTCTCTTCGAATACGATGTAGAGGGATGGGACGAAGAAGAGCGTAAGGGTCGTCGAGACCGTCAGTCCGCCGATGACCGAGATGGCAAGCGGTGCCTGCGTCGATTCGCCGCCGAGGCCGATCGCCATCGGGATGAGGCCGAGCACGGTTGCGAGCGAGGTCATGAGGATCGGTTTCAACCGCGTTCGCCCTCCCCGAATCACCGCCTCACGGAGATCGACGCCCCGCATGCGGAGGTGATTCGTGTAATCGACGAGGAGGATGCCGTTGCTCACGACAATCCCCACCATGACGATGACGCCCTGGAACGACGTGACCGAGAGCGTCGTGTTGGTAAGAAAGAGCGCCCAGAAAACACCCACGACGCCGAGCGGGACCGTGAACATGATGATGAACGGGTCGATGAGGGACTGGAACTGCGAAGCCATGACGACGTAGACGAGCATGATCGCGAGGGCGAATGCGAGCGTCAGGTCGCTGAATGTTTTTTGCTGTTGCTCCACGTTGCCGGTCATTCGAATTTCGAAGCCGGGCGGAATGATGATGTTCCGGAGCTTCTCTCGAATATCGTTGGCGACGCTTCCGAGGTCGCGCCCCGTGACGTTCGCCGTCACTTCGACGAGTCGCTGCTGCTGCTTGCGGTCGATCTGCACGGGGGACGCAGATTTTTCCACGGTCGCGATGTTCCCGAGCAAAACCGGCTTCTGGTCGCTCGTCGAGAGGACGATGTTCCTGATGTCATCGATATTCGAGCGGTAGTCTTGGCCGAGCCGGACGAGAATGTTGTATTGATTTCCGGTCCGCGGGTCGGTGAAGAGGGATGCGACCGCCCCGCTGATGCAGGTGTTGATCGTATTCGACACCTGCGCGACATCGATGCCGAGGATTCCGGCCTTGTCGCGGTCGATCTGGACCCGAAGCTCCGGGAGATTATCGTCCCTGCTCACCTGCA
Organism: Bacteroidota bacterium; assembly: GCA_035499415.1. Taxonomy (GTDB): domain Bacteria; phylum Bacteroidota; class Ignavibacteria; order UBA10030; family UBA10030; genus DATJYV01. Next base: position 3,373 of record DATJYV010000154.1, on the reverse strand, counting down.
CGTCGACCGCTCCCGGGGTCGACTGCACGATCCCCGCGATCTGCTTGCTGAGCCGGGATCCGGTCTCGAGGTCATAGCCGCGGACTTCCACGTCGATCGGTGCGGTCGAGCCGAAATTGAGCAGAAATCTCAGAAATCCCCCGGGCGAAATAAAGACGGCGGCGCCGGGTATGTGCGAAAGCTTCGGCCGGATATCGTTGACGATCTCGTTTTGCGACCTCTTTCGCTTGTCCGGCGGAATGAGCGCAACCTGGATGTTGGCCGCATGACTTCCCGGATTTCTGCTCGAGTAACTTCCGCTCCTGATCGGCGGAATGCCGATGTCGGTGATCATGGCCTGGATTTCCGGAATATTTTTGAGCATGATCGCTTCCATCTGGCGCACGACCTTGTCGGTTTCCTCGGAGCGGGTACCGACCGCAAGCTTGACATTCACGGTGAACTGTCCCTCGTCCTGGTCGGGGAACAGCTCGGTCCCGATGAATTTGACGAGCACGACGGAGACGACTGCAACGCCGACGATCCAACGAATGACCAGGCCCCGGTGGTCGAGCGTCCAGCGAAGCAGCGATTCGTACCGATTGTCGATTCCCTCAAGGGTATTATGGGCGACGACCCGGATGCGGTCGGACAGCTTTTGCGAATTCGTGTCGAGGTGTTTTTCCGGCGGAAGGAATCGCAGGCACATCAGCGGCGTCACCGTCCGGGAAACGAAGAACGACCCAAACAGCGCGACAGCGATGGTGATCGTCAAGGGAATGAACAGGAGTTTCGCGATGCCCGACAGGAAGACGACCGGCAGGAAGACGATGACCGTGGTGAGGGTCGAGACAAAGATGGGTGCGGCGACTTCCTTCGCGGCGTCGAGCGTTTGCTGGAGCTTCGACTTCGACGGATCCCGTTCGTTGTAATGGCGCGAGATCGCCTCCAGCTCGACAATGGAATCGTCCACGAGGCGCCCGACCGCCAATGCGAGTCCGCCAAACGTCATGATGTTGAGGGTCACATTGCCGAACCGGAACCAGATGAACGTGATAAGGATCGAGAGGGGAATCGCGACGAGAATGATGAGCGTGCCGCGGACGTTTCGCAGGAACAGGAGGATGATGATCATTGCCAGGGTCGCACCGAGCAACGCCTCACGCTGGAGGCCGGAGATTGTCTGCCGGATGTAGAGCGACTGGTCGAAGGAGATGGTCATCTTCACGGACTCGGGGACACCGACGAGCCGGGGGATGGCCCTTACAACGGCATCGACCACATCGACCGTGTTCGCGCTCGAGAGCTTTTGAACGCGCAGCGTCAATCCCGGCTTGCCGTTGATCCGGATGATCTCCGTCTGTTCCTGATAACTGTCCTCCACCGTCCCGATGTCCCGAATCCGGATCGGCACGCCATTCACGGCCTTGACGACAATGTCCTCCATCGGCTGGACGACGTTAAAGCGGCTCTCGGTCTTGAGCGTGTAATCGAAGTTCCCTGTTTTGAGGTCGCCGGAGGGAATGATGAGGTTCGCATTGGCGATGGCATTCAGGACCGTCTGCACCGGGAGCTGCATCGCCTGGATGCGGTTCCGGTCGAGCGTGACGTGAATTTCCCGAATCCGTCCACCAAGAACCGTGGCCGAGGCGACCCCCTGGAGGTGCTCGATCTGGGGCTCGATGACGTTGAACGCGAGGTCGTACAAATCCCTCTCGTCCATGTCCGCAGAAACGGCGATGTTGCAGACCGGAAGGTTTGTGATGTCGAATCGAAGGACGCTCGGTTGTGTGATTCCAACGGGAAGCTGGCTGATAATGCGGTTGACCCGCTGGACAACATCCACCATCCCGACGTCGGTGTTCGCTTCCCAGTTGAAATTGATCCGTATGGACGAGATTCCCTCCTTCGTCGACGACTGTACATAATCGACATCGTTGACCGAGCTGACCGCGCGTTCGATGAAAGCCGTGACGGTCTGCTCCATGTCAAGAGGGCCCGCCCCCGGATAAAATGTTACGACGGTGACGACCGGAATGGAAATGTTGGGAAGAAGGTCAACGGGGAGCTGTTGGAACGAAACGACGCCCAGGACGAGGATCGTCAGAGCAAACAGCAGTGTGGAAATGGGATACCGGAGGGCGAGCCGAGTAAGCCACATACAGGTCGGAGCAGTGCCTTACGGCTGAACCGTGATACCCCCGCCGGGCTTCAGCAGTTGCTGGCCGATGGTGATGACGGAATCGCCATCGTTGGCGCCGGAAAGGATTTCTGTGCGGAGCGGACCCGGTACGCCGAGCGTGACTCTCTGGCGCCGGGCGAGTTTGTTATGGACGCAGTACACAAATGAGCCGGTATCGTCCTGCATGACCGCCTGCGTTGCGACCGTCAGCGAGTTCGGGTGCGTGTCGACGACGAGGACGACCGTGGCAAACATTCCCGGTTTCAGGAGATGATCCCGGTTCGGAATATCCAGCTCCACGGGCATCGTGCGAGTGCTCAGGTCGAGCGCATCCCCGTAGCGGGAGACCGCCCCGTGAAATTCCTTGCCGGGAAAGGCATCGACTGTCAAAATGGCCGGGGTCCCGATATGAACGGCGTTCACATCCTTTTCCTGGACGTTGATGGAGATTTTCACCAGGTCGATGTCCATGAGCATGAAGAGGCTGGTGTTGTTGACCGTCACCACCGCTCCCTGGTCGAGGTACCTCTTGGTGATGACACCGGCAAAGGGGGCGGTGATCCGCGCATAGCTTAAATGAGTCTGGGCGACCTCGTAGTTCGCCTTCGCAACCTTCATCGCCGCTTCAAGGTTGTCGAGGTCCTGTTTGGCGAGTAACGAACGGTCGAACAGATCCTTGCCGCGCAGATACGTGACCCGTGCATTCTCGTATGACGCGAGGTTCTGCTGCATCGTCTGGTAAAGTTCGGTCGTGTCGATGCTGGCGAGAAGCTGATTTTTCTGCACGTACATCCCGATGTTGACGAGCTCGCGCTCGAGATTTCCCGTGACTTTGGAGTAGATGAGCGCCTGCTGGCCTGCGACAACATCGCCGCTGAATTTCAGCGTCGCGAGGACTTTTTCCCGCAGCGGGAGCTCGACTTTCACCAGCGGAAGGTTGGCCCGTCGTCCTTCGCGTGCCGCGTCGTTGGAAGTCAGGCGATAGACGAACCCTCCCACAAACAGAACTCCGATCACCAGCGGGATCATCACACGAAGGGAAATTTTCATCTTGCTCCCGGCGCCTCGAAGACGGGAATTTCCTGCGGCAGGAACAACTGTTCGAACATGCTCATCTCGTGCTTTTCAACGCTTTCGAATGGGGGTTTTCGAAACCGGAACCGCTGACGCAGATAACTCTGAGGACTTGCAAGAGTATGGCGTTATTTCTTC
>DATJYV010000153.1:0-12130 GCA_035499415.1 Bacteroidota bacterium | reverse complement strand
TGATGCCATGCGTGCGGGAGAGCGCAGTACGTCACCGCCGCGAGTGCGGCGTGCGCCAATGCCAGCGGATAGACCGATCGTTGCCTCAGGTAGAATGAGGAGCTGAGCCAGCCGCCAAAGAGGGTGAGGACCGTCAGGACGGGATTGGGAAGATGCACGAATGCGAACGTGAACGCACTGACCGCGACGGTGCGTCGGGAGCCGCCGGCGAACGAGTCGATTCTGTTGACGAAATAAAGATTGAAGACCACCTGTTGCAGGAACGCCGGAACGATGTAGGACAAAAACCTCAAGATGAGCCCCCCGGCCGCATGCAGACTGGAAAAAATCGGACCCTGAACAAACGCGCCAATCAGCAGAATGAGAGCGATCGCCCCGCCGGCAAACTTCCAGAGCCAGCCCGACCCGCTGAATCCCGCGCACATCAACCCGAGCGAGTGCAGGGTTTCCTTTCTTGCGACCCAGCTGATAATGATCGCGGTCGCCGGGATAAGGGTGAAAAACGTGACCGCCTTCCCAACAAACCAAAGCTGAGCCAGAATGAGCGCCAGAATCAGGATGGTTTCGCATACAGCAATCAGCCGGGCGCGCATGTTGTCATCCCGCAATGAACATCACCCACGTGAAATCGACAAGCGTGTGAAGAAGCGCCGAAGCGAACAGCGACCGCCTCCGTTGATAGATGAACCCATATCCCGCTCCCGCGACGGTTGCAAACAATGCGTACCACCAGTTGGGAATTCCAAACGCCCCCGCGGATGTGACAACCGTGTCGTCGAGGTGTGAGATCCCGAAGATGACCGCGGAGATTGCCAGCGCCGGCGCAAATTTCATCCGGTCTGTAAGCAATTTTTGAATCCAGGCACGGAAAAGGAGTTCTTCCGGGATTGCCACGGCGAAGAAGATTCCGAGAACCTGAAGCAGGGCGAACGCCGGCTTGTGGAGCAATGGCCGGTTGAGGCCCGGAAGGACGAACCGGACGTGGACGGCCAGCGGAAGGATGAGCCCCGAAAGAAGCACATAGGCGGCAGCTACCCATGCCCAGTCAGCGGCGCGAAAATTTCCGGGACTCCAGAGCTCGAGCTTTTCTTCCCCCTCCAGAAACAGCAGAAGATAGATGAGCGTGACAAAAACCCCCACCGGCCACGGCAGCCCTCCGACCGAAACCCAGTCGACACGGAACAATTGAAACTCCTGAGGGAGCCAGATGAGGAGGATCAAAGCAATCGAGATGCGACCGTTTCCGAGCCGGCGTATTCGTTTCAGCGAACTGAAGAGAATCGGGGTCAGGAAATAGAGAGCAATCCAGAGACATTCAGCGAAGTGCCAGCGGCCCGACGGAAGTGTGCAGATGCAGTACATCGCCGTTGCAGCGAGGGGTAACACTAACGACGAAGCAGTCGAGGCAAATGTCCGGGCGGCGAGATTTTTGCGGATGCGGCCGGACGATACCAGAATGATCGCGAAGCCGGTTGCAGCGAGAGCGATCCCTTGAGCGAGGATCGGAAATACGGAAGCATCGTTCATCGTTCATGAACAATCTGTCGCTATTCGGATTCATAGTCAATTGAGGCACGCTGACCGCGATTCCGCGTCGGTCTGCCGCTCACATGCTTCCAGATGGGGGCCACGCTTCGTTCAACGACTTTGCGAGGTAATTAAGCGTTCCCTTCGAAATCTGGCTTACTTATCGGTTTCCTGACTCTCTATTATATATGCAACATTCAAACGCCTCAAAAATATTCTTCATTCCCCTTGACACAAATCAAAAAGTTCCTAAATTGATTCTGGTCTTCGGACTGAAAGAAGTGGAAATCACAAAGAACATACGACAGATGAATCCGGCCAACGCTCCCCGCGTTGAAAAGCCGATTTCTGCGATTTCCCTTCTGAGCTCCATCCTTATTATTCTGGTTAACCTCCTGCTCCTGGGGCTGATTATCAGCTAAAGGACGCCAGAGGCTAACTGAGCATACCACAGCACCCCTTCCTGAATCACCGGTAAAGCAAAGTTCGCCTCTGGCGGAGTAGGCCATTTTGTCCCCGAACAGGACAATGACTGCACACAAGGACGAATGATGCGAAGCGACACGATCAAGAAAGGTTTCGAGAGAACGCCGAATCGCGCAATGCTCCGCGCCGTCGGCTTCGGCGACCGCGATTTTGTAAAGCCGATCGTCGGCGTCGCAAACAGCTACAGCACGATCACTCCCTGCAACCTCAGTCTCAACACACTCACGGATCGCGCCGTTGCCTCCCTGCGCGAGGCCGGCGTCATGCCGCAGGTGTTCGGAACGATCACCGTCAGCGACGGCATTTCGATGGGTACCGAGGGGATGAAATACTCTCTCGTCTCGCGCGAAGTCATCGCTGATTCCATCGAGACAGTCTGCGGCGCCCAGAGCGTCGACGGCCTTCTCGCCGTCGGCGGATGCGACAAGAATATGCCGGGCGCAATGATCGCCATCGCCCGCTTGAACATTCCCTCCATTTTCGTCTACGGCGGCACGATCAAGCCCGGACACTACAACGGTAAAGACCTAACCGTCGTGAGCGCGTTCGAAGCGGTCGGCCAGTACGGCGCAAAGAAGATCGACGACGCAGAACTGCTCGACGTCGAGCGGAACTCCTGTCCCGGCGCCGGCTCGTGCGGCGGAATGTTCACCGCCAACACGATGTCGTCCGCCATCGAGGCGATGGGAATGAGCTTGATGTATTCATCGACGATGGCGGCGGAAGACGACGAAAAACGTGAGAGCGCAAGCGCTTCCGCAAAAGTCCTCACAGACGCCGTCCGCAATCAACTTCTCCCTTCCCACCTCCTCACCAGAAAATCTTTCGAAAATGCAATCGCGGTCGTCATGGCTATCGGCGGCTCGACCAACGCCGTTCTCCACTTGCTCGCCATCGCCCATGCCGCAAACGTCCCCCTGACGCTCGATGACTTCGAACGGATTCGCTCACGCGTGCCGGTGCTTTGCGACCTGAAACCATCCGGTCAATACGTCACGACAGATTTGCACCAGGCAGGAGGTGTGCCGCAGGTAATGAAGATCCTGCTTGCAAACGGTGTGCTGCACGGAGATGCGATGACGATCAACGGGCAGACTGTTTCTCAATTATTGGAAAAGGTTCCGTCCGAGCCGCGTCCGGACCAGGATGTCATTCGTCCCTGGAAAAAGCCGCTCTACGCACAGGGACATCTGACCATCCTGAGAGGTAATCTCGCGACTGAAGGAGCCGTGGCAAAGTGCACCGGCATCAAGCAGTCGACAATCACGGGTCCCGCACGCGTTTTCGATTCGGAGGAATCGTGTCTGGAAGCGATCCTCTCCTCGAAGATCAAACCGGGAGATGTCATCGTAATTCGCTATGAGGGACCGCGCGGCGGACCCGGAATGCGGGAAATGCTCGCGCCGACTTCCGCTCTCATCGGAGCCGGCCTCGGAGATTCCGTCGGTTTGATAACGGACGGACGATTTTCGGGCGGAACGTACGGAATGGTCGTCGGCCATGTCGCGCCGGAAGCCGCCGTCGGCGGCGCCATTGCTCTCGTGAAGGAAGGCGACCGTATCACGATCGATTCGGACCGACGGTTACTGCACCTCGAGGTTCCCGACGGCGAGTTGGCGAAGCGTCGCGGCGCGTGGTCTCCACCGCCTCCGCGATACACATCGGGCGTGCTTGCAAAGTATGCGAAGTTGGTTTCCAGCAGCAGCGTCGGGGCGGTTACGGACCTGCCTGCCAATGGACGGAAATGATCAGAGGCCGCCCGCAAAACCGGCCCCGTCACCCTGAACTTTGGGCCGAAGGCCCATCAGTCTCTGGCTGAGTTTCAGGCTCTGATTTGCCCGGGAAGTCAGATGCTGAAACCCCGTGTCGATGCACGGAAGAGGCGAGTTCAGCATGACGTTTTCTGTTTTTGGAATGGCTCCTGGTAACATCGCCATGGAGAAGAGGAGTGGCGTTTCACCGTGGCGAGATGAAATTCTGATTGTCATCTTATCAATCGTCCTGATCGGAGGAGAAGAATAATGGAGTCGTCGGCAAACACGCACAAGAAGAAGCCGGAGAGTTCACGCGGGAAACTGATGACCGGATCCGAAATCTTCGTCCGCTCCCTCATCGAAGAAGGGGTCGAGGTGATTTTCGGCTACCCCGGCGGCGCCATCATCGGGGTCTACGATGCGCTCGTCGACCTCTCCGATATCAACCATGTCCTTGTCCGCCATGAACAGGGTGCAACGCATGCCGCCGAAGGATACGCAAAAGCGACGGGAAAGCCGGGCGTCGCGCTCGTTACATCGGGCCCCGGCGCCACCAACACGGTCACGGGAATTGCGGACGCATACATGGATTCGATTCCCATCGTCGTTTTCTCCGGACAGGTTCCGTTGAAGCTCATCGGCAACGACGCTTTTCAAGAGGCCGACATTGTGGGAATCACGCGTCCGATCACGAAGCACAACTATCTCGTGCGGGACGTCCGCGAGCTGGCGAAGACGATCAAAGAGGCGTTCTATGTCGCGAAAACGGGGAGGCCTGGGCCGGTCCTCGTCGACCTTCCGAAGGATGTGATGGCACAAAAGACGACGTTCGAATATCCCGAGAGCATTTCGATGCGGAGCTACAACCCCGCGCGGGAGGGAGACCCTGCCCAGGTGTCGAGGGCGGCCGCCCTCATCAACGCATCGAAGCGTCCCGTCCTCTACGTCGGCGGCGGAGTCATTCAGTCCAACGCGGCGCAGGAGCTTTTCGCACTCGCGGAAAAACTCGGATGTCCCGTCACCACCACGCTTCATGGACTCGGCTCCTTTCCTGAAACGAACCGGCTGTCGATGGGAATGCTTGGCATGCACGGAACCTGGTATTCCAACACCGCGGTGGATTATTGCGACCTCCTCATCGCCGTGGGCGCGCGGTTCGACGACCGCGTGACGGGCAAGGTCGAAGCGTTCGCGGCGGAGGCGAAAAAAATCCACATCGACATCGACCCGTCGGCGATCAGCAAGAACGTCAAGGTGGATGTCCCGATCGTGGGCGATGTGCGGACGGTTCTCAACCAATTGGCCGGACTCGTGCAGCCGCTCGACACGAACGATTGGCTCGCCACCATCGACCAATGGAAAAGCGAGCACCCTCTTCGTTACAGCCACGGGAATTCCCTTCGCGCCCAGTACGTCATCCACGAAATTGGAAATGCCACCAACGGAGACGCCATCGTCGTCACCGATGTCGGCCAGCATCAGATGTGGACGGCGCAGTTTTACACCTGGGTGCACCCGCGCTCGCACATCACGTCCGGCGGGCTGGGGACGATGGGGTTCTCGCTTCCCGCGGCGATGGGAGCCGCATTCGGACGCAAAGACCTTCCGGTCATTTCCATCAGCGGCGACGGCGGATTCCAGATGAACATGCAGGAGATGGCGACGATCGTTGAACACAAGGTCCCGATGAAAATTTTTGTCATCAACAACGGCTTTCTCGGCATGGTCCGGCAGTGGCAGGAACTCTTCTGGAGGCGAAGGTATTCTCACGTCGAGCTCTATAATCCAGACTTCGTCAAGCTCGCCGAGGCGTTCGGCTGTCCCGGGGTTCGGGTCACGAAGGTTGCGGAGGTGGAGGGAGCGATTCGCACGGCGATGGAGCATACCGGCGGACCGTTCTTCGTTGAATTCGTCGTCGCGAAGGAAGATAACGTGTATCCGATGATTCCCGCCGGCCAGACCGTCGACGAAATGCTGGACACGCCCGAGCCGGTCGCCGGCCCCCAGAACGGACGAATCGGTGAACGGGTCATCTACCTTCAAAAAGGGGAACAATCGAAAGGGAAGGAAGCCCATCATGTCACAAGTACAAGTAGCTCATAGCGAACATCTTCCCGGCTCCGACAGCGAGTCGACCAAGCGCCACACGATTTCGCTGCAGGTCGAGAACAAGTTCGGCGCCTTCAACCGCATTGCCGGCCTTTTTGCGGCAAAGGGATACAACATCGAGAGTCTTACGGTCGGCCCCACGACGGACGAAGGAGTTTCCGGCATGACGATCGTCACCCGCGGGGACGACAACGTGATCGAGCAGATCATGAAACAGCTTACGAAGCTCATCGACACCGTCAAGGTGGTCGACCTGACGTTCGACAGTTTCGTCGAGCGCGAGCTGGTCCTCATCAAGGTCCAGTCGACCGCCGCCTCGCGTTCAGAGATCATGCAGACGGCCGAAATCTTTCGCGCGAAGGTTGTCGACATCAGCCAGAATACCCTTACGCTCGAGGCGACCGGAAGTCAGCAAAAGGTCGGCGCGATTATCAAGATGCTGCAACCGTTCGGAATCAAAGAGATCGCGCGAACCGGGCGCGTGGCGCTGAAGCGCGAGTTCCAGGGAGAAGTCTGAACAAGTTTCGCTGCTCATCATTCTTAAAAGGAAGGAACGGACGATGGCTCAGATAGATTTTGGAGGTGTCAAGGAAGAGGTGGTCACGCGCGGGGAATTCCCGCTGTCGAAGGCACAGGAGATCTTGAAGAACGAAGTCGTCGCCATCATCGGGTACGGGCCTCAGGGCTTCGGTCAATCCCTCAACCTTCGCGACAACAAGGTCGCCGTCATTGTGGGCCAGCGAAAAGGGGGAAAAGGATGGGATGATGCGGTGCGCGACGGATGGGTTGAGGGCAGAACGCTTTTCTCCGACATCGGGGAAGCGATCGACCGCGCAACCGTCGTTCAGTACCTTCTTTCGGATGCCGGACAGAAAGAACAATGGCCGGTCGTGAAGAAGCATCTGCGGAAGGGCCAGGCGCTCTATTTTTCTCACGGCTTTTCCGTTGTCTTCAAGGACCAGACGGGAGTCATCCCCCCAAAAGATGTCGACGTCATGCTCGTCGCGCCAAAAGGAGCCGGCCGGACGGTTCGGTCGAATTATCTCGCCGGGAGCGGCATCAACGCAAGTTACGCCGTGTACCAGGACGCGACCGGACGCGCACAAGAACGCGCGCTGGCTCTCGGGATCGCGGTCGGCTCGGGCTATCTATTCCCGACCACCTTCGAGCAGGAAGTGTACAGCGACCTGACGGGAGAACGGGGAATCCTCATGGGCGCCATCGCCGGGGTGATGAAGGCGCAGTACGACACGCTGCGGGCGATGGGACATTCGCCCAGCGAAGCGTTCAACGAGACGGTGGAAGAGGCGACGCAGAGTTTGTATCCGCTCATCGGGAGGAATGGAATGGATTGGATGTTCGCCTCGTGCAGTACGACGGCACAACGCGGGGCGCTCGATTGGTCCTCGCGATTCGAGCAGGCGGTGAAACCCCTTTTCAAAACGCTGTATGAAAATGTAAAATCGGGCGTGGAGACGAAGCGCGTCCTGGAAACTTGCGGCGCCCCCGATTACCGGAAGAAGTTGGAGAAGGAGCTCGACGTGTGGAAGAATTCAGAGATGTGGAAGGCCGGCGCTGCGGTTCGCGCCCTCAGACCCGAGAACTGGAAGAAGGATTAGCCGCCATGACCACGGCCATGCGTCAGATCTTCCTGTACGACACCACGCTCCGCGACGGAACGCAGGGAGAAGATGTTGCTTTTTCCGTCGAAGACAAAGTGCGGATCGCCCAGCGGCTTGACGGGTTCGGCTTCCACTACATCGAAGGGGGATGGCCGGGATCCAACCCGCGCGACCTGGAGTTCTTTCGACGCGTGAAGGACCTTCCGCTCCGGCATGCGAAAATCGCCGCTTTCGGCAGTACCCGGAGGCCGCAGAACACCGTCGAGAACGACCCCAACCTTCAGGCGCTTCTCGAGGCCCGCACACCGGTCGTGACCATCTTCGGCAAGACCTGGCTTCTTCATGTGAACCACGCGTTGCAGATATCGGAATCCGAGAACCTCGCGCTCATCGGCGACTCTGTGAGATTTTTGAAGGCGCAGGGAAAGGAAGTCATCTATGACGCCGAACATTTCTTCGACGGGTATAAGGACGATGCCGGATACGCATTGCGGACGCTCCTGACCGCGCAAGACGCCGGAGCCGACATCATCGTTTTGTGCGACACGAATGGCGGGACGATGAATGCGGAAGTGACGGCAATCGTGGCAGGCGTGAAACCGCATATCCGCGTACCGCTCGGCATCCATACGCACAACGATGCCGAGTTGGCTGTGGCAAACACGCTGGCGGCCATTGCGCAAGGTGCCGTTCATGTGCAGGGAACCATCAACGGCTACGGCGAGCGGTGCGGAAATGCGAACCTCTGCTCCATCATTCCGAACCTTCAGCTGAAACTCGGTTACACGTGTGTGGCGGAGGAACAACTCGCCGATCTGGCGTCCCTCTCTCACTTTGTGAGCGAACTTGCAAACCTCGCGCCCCGCAAGCATCTCGCGTACGTCGGCGAGAGCGCCTTCGCACATAAAGGCGGAATTCATGTCAGCGCGGTTATGAAGGAGCCGCAGACCTATGAACACATTCCGCCGGAAGCGGTCGGGAACAGGAGACGCGTCCTGGTCTCCGACCTCTCGGGCCGGAGCAACGTCGTCTACAAGGCGCGCGAGCTGGGGGTCGACCTCGAATCGAAGCCGGGGGTCGTTCAGCAGATTGTGGACGACATCAAGGCCAACGAATACGAGGGCTACCGCTACGAGGATGCCGACGGCTCACTGAAACTTCTGATGAAACAGCGGATGGACGAGAGCCCGGAGTTTTTCGAGCTGGAGGGGTTCAAGGTCATCACGCATCGCGCGACGAAAGGACACCCGTCCGTATCCGAGGCGTGGGTCAAGGTCCGCGTCGACGAAAAAGTCGAGCACACGGTCGCCGAGGGAATAGGCCCCGTCAACGCCCTGGACAACGCCCTGCGGAAGGCGCTCGACCGATTTTATCCGGAGCTGAGGAACATGGAACTGACGGATTACAAAGTGCGGGTCCTCGACGGACAGGAGGGCACGAGGGCCAAAGTCCGCGTCCTTCTGACGACAAAGGACGGCGACGAAACATGGAGCACGGTCGGCGTCTCTCCGAACATCATCGAGGCGAGCTGGAAGGCGCTCGTGGACAGTGTGTATTATTATTTGATGCGAACAGAATCGAATGTCGGAGTCCGGCCGTAGGGCGGCCGGATGTATTTCATTCACGAACAAGAAGAACCAGGTGAAGACATGGCGACAGTGCTTGCATTCCCGACCCCGACGATTTTTGACATCCTCGAGCAGGCCGTGCGCGAACAGCGCGACGCAGCCAGACTGTTGAACGCGCGGATCGCAACGGTCGACGACCCGCATGCGCGGGCGGAGTTCAGCAGGATCGTGGAGCTCTTCAGCCGGTCCATCATGGAGCTCGAAACCCGGGTCGCGGAAGCGAAATCGCGAAACGAGATTACCCGTCAGATCAATGAGATGTTCCAGTAGCGTGAAGGAGAAGGACGAACATGCAGAACCGTGTTTTTGTTTTTGATACGACGCTCAGGGACGGAGAACAGTCCCCGGGCTGCAGCATGAACCTTGAAGAAAAAGTCCGCATGGCGCGCCAGCTGGAGCGCCTGCGCGTCGACGTGATCGAGGCGGGGTTTCCGGTCGCATCGCAGGGTGATTTTGAAGCGGTGCGTCTTGTGGCGCGAACGGTCCAGCACTGCCGCGTTGCCGCGCTTGCCCGCACGGTCAAGTCGGACATCGACCGGGCGTGGGAAGCAATTCGAGAAGCGAAAAATCCGCGCATCCATACCTTCATCGCCACGTCGGACATTCATCTGAAGCACAAGCTCAAGAAAACGCGAAGCCAGGTACTGGCCGATGCGGTCTCATCCGTTCAGTACGCGAAATCCCTGTGCAGCGATGTCGAGTTCTCCTGCGAAGACGCGTCGCGGAGCGACGTCGATTTCCTGTGCGAGCTTCTTGAAGCGGCGATCGGGGCGGGAGCGACCGTTGTCAATCTCCCCGATACGGTCGGGTATGCGATCCCCGACGAGTACGGCGCACTCTTTAATGCGGTGCGCACGCGCGTGCGCGGCATCGAGCATGTGACCCTCAGTGCCCATTGTCATAACGACCTGGGCCTCGCCGTGGCCAATTCACTCGCGGCCATCCAGAACGGCGCGCGTCAGGTCGAATGCACGGTCAACGGAATCGGAGAACGGGCCGGGAATGCGTCGCTCGAGGAGATCGTCATGGCGATCAAGACCCGCGGAGAGAAACTCGGGGTCGTGACGAACCTCGACACCGGGGAGATCTATCAATCCAGCACGCTCCTGGGAACGCTGACCGGCATGCTCGTCCAGCGCAACAAGGCAATTGTCGGCGCCAACGCTTTTGCGCACGAAGCCGGCATCCACCAGGACGGCATGTTGAAAAGCCCCATCACCTATGAAATCATGACGCCGCAATCGGTCGGGATCAAACACAGTCTCCTGATCCTGGGAAAGCACTCGGGCCGCCACGCGCTGAAGCAGCGGTACGAGCAACTCGGGTATCACCTCTCTGCGGAAGAACTGGACCGGTCGTACAAGGCCTTCTGCGCGATCGCGGACCAGAAGAAGGAAATCTTCGACGAAGACCTCATCGCATTAATGGAGAACGAGGCCGGGACATCGGAGGGTCATTACACCCTCGAATCGGTCCATGTGAGCAGCGGAACCAACGTCCGTCCCACCGCAACGGTCGAGCTTCGGCTCGGCGACCGGCGCATGATCGATTCGGCAACCGGAGACGGCCCTGTCGATTCCGTCTACAAAGCCATCGAGAGAATGACCGGGAAGGTCGGGACACTCACCGAGTATTCGATCAAGTCGGTGGGATTCGGGCGTGATGCGATCGGCGAGGTTTTCGTCCGGGCGGAATTCGACGGGATCCTTTTCAACGGACGAGGCGTCAGCACCGACGTGATCATCGGCAGCGCGAAGGCGTATCTCGAGGCGTTGAACAGATCCGCCTGGGCACAACAGCGAAAGCAAGTCGCGAAAACGGCAGCGCCAAAGGAATCTGCCGTCCCCATTTAATCCTCCTTTACCCATGCCCGCAAACGCCACGCCACGAACGCTGTTCGAAAAAATCTGGTCGTCGCACGTCGTCGCCGAAGAACCCGGGTCCCCGGCGATCCTCTATGTGGATTTGCATCTGATCCACGAAGTCACGTCCCCCCAGGCGTTCACCGGACTCCGCAACCGGAAATTGCGCGTCCGCAGGCCCGAGCGAACCGTCGCAACCGTCGACCACAGCGTCCCGACCGTCGACCCCGAATTGTTGATCGCCGACCGGCAGGCCGCAAAGCAGATCGGCCAGCTTGAAGACAATGCACGCGAGTTCGGCGTTCCGTTGTACGGCCTGAACCATCCCCAGCGCGGCATCGTCCACGTGATCGGCCCGGAACTCGGGTTCACCCAGCCCGGCCTCACCATCGTCTGCGGCGATAGTCACACGTCCACCCATGGCGCGTTTGGCGCCCTCGCGTTCGGCATCGGGACGAGCGAGGTGGAACATGTCCTCGCCACGCAGTGCCTCCTTCAGCGCAAACCAAAAACGTTTGAAGTACGGGTCGAAGGAACATTGACGCCGGGAGTCTCGGCGAAGGACGTGATCCTGGCTCTTCTCGCGAAGATCGGAGTCGGGGGCGGAACGGGTCACGTCATCGAGTACACGGGGAGCGCGATTCGCGAATTCTCCATGGACCAACGCATGACGATCTGCAACATGTCGATCGAAGGCGGAGCGCGGGCCGGAATGGTGGCTCCCGACGATACGACTTTTCAATTTCTCTCAGGCCGCGAGCACGCTCCGAAAGGGAAGGCATGGGATCTGTGCCTCTCCCGCTGGCGGAGATTGCCGACAGACGCCGGCGCAGCTTACGACAAAAAGGTCCAACTCGACGCCTCGACATTGAGCCCGATGATTACATACGGAACAAACCCCGGCATGGGAATGCCGATCGCGGAACGCGTCCCGGACCCCGACCGTCAGACGGACAGTTCAAGAAAGCTTGCCCTGGAAAAAGCGTTGAAGTACATGGACCTGAAGCCCGGCCAGCTTCTTCTCGGAAAGCCGGTCGATGTGGTGTTCATCGGAAGTTGCACGAATTCGCGTCTCTCGGACCTCCGGCTTGCGGCTTCTTTGCTGAAGGGAAAGAAGGTCGCTCCGGGCGTTCGCACGCTTG
>DATJYV010000152.1:0-8856 GCA_035499415.1 Bacteroidota bacterium | reverse complement strand
TTCTCCCTCACCATCCTTTTGAGTCTGAAGAAGCGACTGTCTCCATCCCGGAACATCCTGCAACTTTTCTGCGGGGCGTTTGGATGGATGGCGCTCGTGTTCGTCGTCAGGTCGGGAGACTCATGGCTGACATTTGTACCCATGACGCAGATGCTGCTTGTTTTCTCGCTCCTCTTCTCTCTCGCCGCGGGAATTATCGCAGGAGAGATGACGGAGTGGTTGGCGGGACTCCTGGGAAGAGCGTCGGAGTTTCTCGGCACGGCGTCCCGAATCGCATGGGCTGTCGCAGTCTTGTGGGCAATCCAGCGGTATTCGCCCCCGGTGAGCATCGATTTTCAGTTCACGGCCGAGCCGGACGGATTTGCCACGAGTCTGTACAAGATCGAGCAGGAGTTCATGCCGTATCAATGGACGGTGGTTTCGCATCGGGGAACGCTTTTGAGCGGGATGAACCGCGGGCGATTCCTGGATTACGAGTACTTCTGCGACCAATATGACCCCCGGTCGTATCGCGCGGGGAAACCGGGCTCCATTCCGACGCCGCTGGTGTTCGTGTTCGTTGAACGCGCGACGGACCGGACGGATATTGAGACCGAACTTGCGACAACCGACCGGAACGCATCGACCAACATCAAGGCATGGGTCGAGGAATATCGGAAGACACATTCGGACCTCCGCGTTTTTTACAGCGACGAAGCAGTCGTCGTGTATGAAATCGAAGACCGGGCGGCCAACGCCCTCCGAGGGTAAGCCGTGCCCGGGACGGATCGGACGCCATGATCGTCAGCACGCTTCTCAAAAAGCAGATGACAAAATTCCTGGGGAACGCCGGCATCACCCGCGGAATCGGGCTTTGCCTCGTGGATGAGAATTTCGCCCCCATCGTGTCGACGAACGGTTTTCGTCTTGAGAGAATTGCGGGCGGCACGGCGCGTGACGGTTTTCCGATGAAGGCCGTCGGGTCGAAGAGAAATCTCGGCTGGAAGCTCCTGGCGGATTCATCCTCCATTTCCGCAGCCCCTGCCGTCATCGGTGATGTTCTCGACTCCGTCGCGGGGGGTCTCGACGACTTTATCGACAGTGAATCGGAAATGCAATCTCTTTCCGAGGAACTCCTTGAGCGGTACCAGGAGCTCCATATCCTCTACGACGCGATTGAAGACGTGGGGACGGTCTTCGACGAAGGGGAGATTTGTTCGCTCATTCTCAGGAAGGCGCTCCAGTCGCTCGGCGTCCAACGCGGAGCGGTTGTGCTCAAAGACGGTCCGAACCTGGTGGTTCGGGACAGGCAGCAGGCGAAGAACGCGGCCGGAACATTCGACGACGCGGAGTTCATCGACCGTGCGGGGGAAGTCGTCGCGTCCGGCAAACATCTTATTCTTGAAGAGTCGCAGGGTGTCTCCCGTGCGCTCCTCGCCGTTCCGATCAACTCAAACCGGAGGCCGATCGGAGCGTTGGTGGTAGCCGGAAAATCCGGGGCCGAGATGTTCACTTCGGTCGACCGAATTTCCTTGAGCGCCCTGGCCGGCTACCTCGGCGTAGCGGTCAACGCCTCGCGCCTCGTGGCAAAAGAACGGGAGGCGGAGGGGTTGCGACGGGAGGTCGAGTTCGCATCGAAGGTCCAGCAAAACCTGTTGCCCGCGGAGATGCCTCAGATTCGCGGCCTCCACGCCGCCGCATTCTGTCATCCGTCGGCGGGCGTCGGCGGGGATTTTTACGGGTTTCTGAGACTGGACGAGCACCGATGGGCGTTCGCCGTGGCCGACGTGGCGGGACACGGACTCGGGGCGGCATTTATCATGGCGTCGTTGCGGAGCATCCTCCGGTCCGAAGCCCGCGCCCAGACCGGCGTGGCGCGCCTGCTGGAAAGTTCGAACCTCCTTCTGAACGACGACGCCGAAGCAAGCGACGTCTACGCGACGGTGTTTATCGGGGTCTACTCGGAAACTGACCGGACTCTCACGTATTCCAACGCCGGCCATCCCCCGCCGTTCGTGTGGAGCGCGACGACGGGGCGATTGAAGGAGCTCGACAAAGGAGGGGCGGCACTCGGACTTTTTCGCGATGAAAAGTACGAAGAGGAACAGATTCACCTGCACGACGGCGACATTCTCGTTATTTTCACCGACGGCATCACCGAGGCGCGAAGTCCGGAGGATTTGTATTTTGAGGATGAGCGTCTGCAGGAAGTGGTCAGGACGAACGCCGCACGATCCGCCGATGAGATCCGGGAGGCGGTGGCGGCTGCGGTCGAGGAATTTCAACGCGGGGGACAGAACCGCGACGATATGACGCTTCTCGTCCTGAAAGTGAACGCGGACACATGAACCCGACGGGCGCAAAAAACATCCTCGTGGTCGACGACGACAGCGCAACAAGGCGCCTGCTTTCGTTCCTGCTCGAGCGGGCGGGATACGACGTCGCGGCGGCTGAGGATGGCGCGACGGCGCTGGAAATGATCTCGACTTCGCCCCCGGACATTCTCATCACCGACCTCATGATGCAGCGGATGAACGGCTACGAACTCTGCCAGAAGGTCCGGAGCGACAAAAAGCACGACCGCATCAGGATCGTCGTGCTCACGGCACGCGACCAGACGAGCGACATCGAACGGCTGAAGTCGACCGGCGTCGACGTCATTCTGGAGAAGCCGATCGACCCGCGGGAGTTCGCGCGCACAATCCGGGCCCTCGTCGAACGGCCCGCCTGACACACACCCAGGACGATGTTTACCAAGAAAGATCCGCCGGAGACAGAGAAGCGCGAGAGCGAACCGTGGCGCTCCATCTCGCTCATCCCCTTCGACCTTCGGACCGCCGAGGAATCGTACCGGCTGCTGGTCGATATACTCGACCGCATGCTGCATGCACCGGCATACTATATTTACTCCGCGACGGGCGGACAATCGATCCTCGCCCTGGAACACATGGATTTGAGGTACGACCGGACGGAGGCACGCCGCACTGCGCTCTCGAACCCCGAACTCATCGAACTGCTCCAGAATCCGGAGCCGCAGATCCCAACGGACCCCGCACAGTCCATCCTTCAACAAACAGAAGTCTGGGCCGGGACATTTTTGAACCTCCCTCTGACCGACGAAGACGGATCCCGCGTCGGGATCGTGCTTGCGGGTCCCCGGTTTGCGGAATCGATGGACAAAAAAACGGCGCGCCAGCTCCAGGATGCATCCCCCGCGTTGGGCTCGGCCGTCCGCAAGATCCAGACGATGGAACGGCTGCGCGAAGAAATGAAAACCGCCGCTTCGCGCGCCCTCGTCACCCAGCGTGTTCTCGGCTCGGCCCTCGAAGTAAACCGGTTCGTCTCCCTCCTGCTCGACCTGGCGCTGACGGCGAGCAAGACCGAGGCGGGCTTCGTCGCAATCGCAGACGAGCGCCGGCTGACAGTCCGCGCTTCAAAGAACCTCTCCGAAGATTTTCTTTCGCAGCTCAACCTCTCATCCTCCGGCGGTCTGTTCGAATGGTCGGTCGATGCGAACGATGTACTCATCCTCCAGGATCTGGATTTTGTCTCGAAGTTCGGCGTTCGCTCCATCCTCTCCGTTCCGCTCGTCGAAGATAAACGGCTGGCGGGAGTGTTTTGCCTCGTGAATTTCGTCTCGAGTAAAACCTTCGAGGACCAAAGCCTGACGATCCTCAAAAATTTCTGCGAGCAGATCAGGCTCGTCCTCAATAATTCAAGACTGTTCGGAGAGTTCACCGACCGATACCTGAACACGCTCAAGGCGTTGAGTGAGTCGTACGACGTGCGGTCGCCGTTCGGGTCGGGGCATTCGAAGCGCGTGGCAAAAATCGCCGTCGAGCTCGGGACCTCCCTCGGGTTGAAGGGTGATGATTTGAAAAACCTCGAGCTTGCCGCCGAAGTGCACGACGTGGGAATGTGCGGCGTCGTCGAAATCAAGACGGGATTTCAGGCCGATTTCAACCATCCGACCATCGGCGCGAGTCTTGTGGAGGTCCTGCCGATTTCGCCGGACATCGCATCGGCGATTCGCACGCACCATGAATGGTACGACGGATGGGGATTTCCGGACGGCCTGAAGGGAGACGCAATTCCGGTGATGGGACGAATCCTTGCTGTTGCGGAATATTATGAGGAAATTCAGTCAGGCCGGATGCAGGAGCGACTGCGCGACCCCGGGGCATTCCGCGAGGACATTGCGACCCGCCGGGGGACGCAATTCGACCCAAAGGTCGTCGACGCCCTGATGGGGATCGTCGCAAAACGCTGAGTCCGGACTGAACGGAAAGGTGACGGGATGGAATCAAAGGTCGTAAAGCAGGGTCAGGCGGTCGTGATCGCCCTGGATGGAGAACTCGACGTCTCGGTGGCTCCGCGGCTCAAGTCGCTCCTCAAGGAGACGATCGAATCGGGGGAGCACAAGCTCGTCGTCGACATGAAGGGGGTGAAGTTCATCGACAGCGCGTGCCTGGGGGTGATGGTCAACGCGCATCGATTGGCCGTCGACAGGAAATCGCGCATCGTCTTTGCGCAATCGAGCGAACAAGTACGAAAAATTTTCGAGCTCACACGAGCGGACCGGCATCTGGCGTTCTATCCCTCCATCGACGAAGCGCTCAAAAGCTTCGCCTCTTCCTAGCTTCCCGGCATTCGATGCAGACCGCCCGCTGGATGGTTACGCGGTTCGCAATCTCCCTTCTCCCGCTGATGTTGTTCGACCCTCTGGTCGTCCAAGGGCAATCATACTCTCCATCTCTTCCCTCAAACCATCTCCGCTCGTCCGTCCTCGTCCTGTACGATTCGACGGAGGAGTACGGAATGGCATGCTACGAACAGACGGTCATCGCCCTGCGGACGGCACGGATTCCGTACCGTTCGTTCAATTTGGGACCGACGAACATTCTTCCACCGCTCCAAAACTATGCTTCCGTCCTCATCACCACCGAGACAGTCTGGAAGCTGACGCCCGAGGCATGCGCACAGCTGACGCAATACGTCCGGGAGGGAGGCGGCGCCGCCGTCCTCTTCCGCGGGTGGAATGAAGGATTGCAGGAGCTCTTTGGAATCCGGTTCACGACCGCGCCGAACGTCATCGCCACAAAAAGCCGCGGCCTGGTTTTTACGAAGGAATTCCTTCCGGGTTTCCGGAACCTGACCCTGAACGACCAGCTGATTCCCGACGTCTCCCGATTCGACGTCGAACTCGACTCATCCGCAATCGTATTCGCGACGACTGCCGTCGGCAGTTATCCGGTTGCGTGGTTCGAACGATTCGGGGCGGGGCGCATCGTCTACTGGAACACCTCTCTCCTGTCGACGAAAGTGTACCGCGGCCTTATCAGCGCTTCGATGGGATGCATCCAACCCTGGACATCGGTCATGCTCATGAACTTCTCCACGGTGTGCCTCGACGATTTTCCACTCCCGTCCCCCAACGTCCAGGTGGAGCCGCTCAAGACCGAATTCCATCAAACCCCCTCCGAATTTTATGCGCTCCGCTGGTTTCCCGACATGATGAAGCTGGCACAGCGGTACGACTTGAAATATACCTCCGGCCTGATCTTCAGCTACAGCGAGATGACGACACCCCCGTACATTTACCTCGAATGGACGCGGAGCGAGATGGTCGTCGGGGGGAAACCGATCAATTCGTCGGTCTGGGTCGCGCGTGAAGCGTCGCGCGAAATCGAACTCGGGCTGCACGGACATAACCACGAACCGCTGACCCTGGGAATTTGGAAGACGGAAGGGAACATGGAGCTCGCGCTTCAGGCAGCCCGGCGGCGCTGGGAGGTGGATAACCTCGGACCGCTTCCTTCGAGCTACATCCCTCCGATGAATGTCATCGACTCAACAGGGATTCGAGCCCTCGCCGCTTCATTTCCTTCGGTCAAGGTGGTCGGGGGACAATTCATGGGAAAGTACGAACTCGGACAGGGCCGGGAGTTCGGCCCCGAGCCATGGGACCATGAATTGACCGACGTACCGCGCACGACGAGCGGATACATCATGGACGATTTCAGCAGGATCGCGACGGTCTCGATGGTGCACGCTCTCGGCGTGTGGAATCATTTCGTACATCCGGACGACGTCATCAACGCGGCGGCCCGCTACCAGGAAAGCGTCCGCGATTTTCAGAGCGTGGACGTCACAGGATGGTACGACGAGCCCGCGCGGGACGGACTCTACTATCGATTCCAGGCGTGGCTCGACTTCATCCAGGCGACCTATCCCTGGCTGCGGCGGGTCACTCTGAATGAAAGCCGGGAGATCGTTCAGCAGTTTGCGGCCGCATCTGTCACCGTTGAATCGGCCGGACGGTCGGTCCGGTTCTCCTCCGCCTCGGTTCCGTCGTTCTACCTCTTTTACCTTCCACCGGAGAACAGGGTCGTCTCGATCAAAGGAGGACATCTCCTGAGCCAGAGAAGTCTTGCGTTCAGCAAGTACATCGTCGTCCAGGCGAACGCGCCTTCGATGGAACTGAAGCTGGCAAACCCGGTCGATTCAATTCGATTCGAAGCGCCTCCGCAGAGAAACCTCTACCCTTCTGCCGGACTGGAGCGCAACGATCTGGCGATTCCGGCCCGGGAGACGATTGCCCTCTCACCCGCAAAGCCTCGACGGGGATCTGCTTCTTCACAACCGGAGAGACCAACAGAAAATCCGGTCAGCCCGATTGCCCGCGACGAACGTCTTGTCGCCAGGGATCCCGGCAACGTGACCCTCTGGAGGGCGCTCGCGGACGAGTACAGAAGGGACAACGACGAGCACGGCACCATCCGGGCATTGGAGAACGTCGTCCGGCTGTCGCCCGAAGACCTTGATTCGAGGAGAGAGCTCGCACGGCAATTGGTCGAATCGAATCGGGTGAGCGACGCGATTCCCGTCTACAAGGAAATTGTCAACCGCGCTCCAAGGGACACCGCCGCACTCCGAAGTCTTGCGCAACTGTATGTCTGGACGGAGCGGCAAAAAGACGCCATCGCAACGTATCAGAAGCTCCTGGTCCATGAGCCGAAGAACATCGGCTTGCACAGGACGGTCGGAGAACTGTGCTTTTGGAATTCGATGTTCGACGAAGGAATCCGGCAGTACGAGCAGGTCGTTGCTCTTTCGAAGAGAGACACGGCCTCGATGAGATTGCTGGCGCAGAAATATCTCGAGGTGAACCGGCAACAGGATGCGATCAGGATGTACGAACAGATACTCCCGTTCGAATCGCGGGACGTGGCATTCAGAAAACAACTTGCACAGCTCTACGCCTGGAACAACGCTCCCGCGAAGGCCGTCGGCCAGTACGAGGCAATGGCAGGGATCGAACCGGGAAACCGGGAGATTCAGGCAACGCTGGCGGAGATGTACCTGGCGAACGGCGAGCAGGACAAAGCCATCGGACAATTTGAAAAGCTCCTGCGGGGGAGCCGCAACGACATCGCCTCGTTGAAGCACCTGGGAGAACTCTATCTCTGGAAGGAGCGGCAGAAGGATGCCGTCGGTATTTATGAGCAGATTGTCGCGGCGGAGCCGGACAGCATTCCGTCACGCATGATGCTTGGCCGACTCTATCTTTGGACGCAAAGGCCGCGCGAGGCCGCCGACGAGTTCCGGGAAGTCGTTCGACGCGACAGCGGGAACAAGGAAGCGTTGGACCTGCTGGCAGAGGTCGAGCGAGGCGACGGAGAGTGGTCCGAAGCACGAGGCCATTACCGCGCCGCGCTCGCGCTCGATGCGAATGACCGGACGGCCATCAGCGGCCTGGAGGAGATCGACCGGGAGCACAGCCAGCTCGGCAAGTCGTCGTACGAATACGGCGAGGACTCAAACAAGCTGATTCGGGAGCAGGTACCGTTTGCGGCGGGCGTTTTCCAGTTTGAAGACTGGGATGTGGGCGTCAACGGAATCCGGCAGAACATCTCGGACCATCGGCTCGGCGGGAGCGAGACCGGGTACGGGCTGGGAATCGCGGTGAAGACCGCCGTGAGCCGCACCTGGTCTCTCACGGGGTCCGTCCTCGGGACCTCGTACGCCTCCGGTTGGACGCCGCTCTCCGCTTCCATCCAGGCCGAAGGAGCGCTGCTTCCGGGGCTCAGCTCCTCCGTGCGCGCCAGGCGATTCGAAACCACAGAGGGCGTTCAGGCAATCAATACACGAATCATGGTCAATCAGGCCGCCGCAGACGCCTACTGGCAGGCGACCGAACGCTTCAGTCTTTCGGGAACGGCGGAAGGAGATTCTTATTCCGACGACAATACGAAGGAGACGTTCGCCGCTTTCTCGACGCTCAAGGTTATTTCGGCAGACCCCGGATTGATGCTCCTCGGTAACTACGCGTATCAGGACTCAAAGATCATCTATCCATCCTCCACGCCGTACTGGACGCCGTCCAAACTTTCGACGTCTTCGGTCGGAGTCGATTTCCTGGAAGATGTATCAGCGTGGCTGAGGGTGGAAGCCGCGTATCTCTCTGCCCTTCAGGCGGGAGTCTTTTCGAACAACGTGAGACTGACGGTCACGCTCAAACCCTCGCGCATGACCGAGATTTCCTTCGGATATGAAAAATTAGGGTCGGCGGTGTATAATCAGGAAACGATGAGGGTTGTGGCACAGATACGTTATTAAGGATGAGGATTAAGGGGAAGAACTGGCTGGAGTTCAGGCGTTATCATTGAAGTCTCGTCCGCCGACTCTGCTTCTCCCGGTGGAATTTGACGCAAGTGTGAAACTACCTCGACACGTTTCAACCTCGTTCCGGTTATGTTGATGCCAACCTATCTACCCCAAACTCGGAGGAGGGCATATGACGCGCACACATCACAACATCGGACAATGTACTCTGTTCATCCTGTTCATTCTCATTTCAAACGCATCGCTGATCGC
>DATJYV010000151.1:0-3292 GCA_035499415.1 Bacteroidota bacterium | reverse complement strand
CCGTCATCGATGGGCGGCGGCCAGGGTTCGTATGTCGGGTATTCGATTCCGTCGAAGATGTCGACGAACGAGAACGGGACGTATGCTGCGAGCGGTCAAAGCGCAACGGGCGTGACGATCACGGCGACGTCTGCGGCCAACACGACCAACACGATCGTGACGGTTGTCGACAGCGACGGACATCTTGGCAGCTGGACCTACGCAGGAGATTTCCAGTAAGAAAGATTCGCGATAAGGCCTGGCCCGATTTCGAGCAGCGGCCAGGCCTTTCGTCTTTTTATCCCCTTCCCTCTCACCTTTGCACATTCGCTCCGCAGCCCCTGCTTCCCCTCGTTTCTTGTATCTCTTCAAAATTTTCAGCACTTTAAGTCGTTCCATTCCAGGTTAGCTCACCTCGCTTCGTTCGATCCTGGTGGGCTTTTTTTGCTTTTATCCATCGGAGCGGTCGGTGCTTCTTATTTATCCCGCCATCGAGATAAGCCACGAGGCCTGCGTGCAGGTCGTCCACGGTCTTCCGGGGTCGGAACACACATATTCGGTCGACCCGGTGGAGATGGCGGTCCTGTGGCGGGGGGAGAACGCCAAGACACTGCACGTGGTCGACCGCGACGGCGTCGCAGCCGGAACCGTGGTCAACCGTGAGATCATCAAACGAATGGTGAGTGCGGTGGATATTCCGATCCAGGTGGGCGGCGGTCTCCGGAACTTTGAAGAGATCCGCAACGTGCTGGATCTTGGAGTCTACCGCGTCGTCATCGGAACGGCGGCGGTCGAACAGCCGGGATTGATCGAGCGCCTGGTGAAGGAATTCGGGACGCGAAAGATCGCCATCGGCATCGACACGCGGGAAGGGCACGTTCTCCTTGAGGGGGGCCGCCGGATCGTCGACATCGACGTCCTCGAACTGGCGATGCGGATGAAGAAGATCGGCGTCACGCGAATCGTCTACGGCGAACAGCGCGCCGACGGCGAGCGCATCCTCGGGTACGACCGCCTTCGCGAGCTGGCGACGACCACGAACATCCGGATCACCTCCTGGGGAGGCGCGGCGGACTACAAGGATCTTGTCCGCATACAGGAACTGGAGAAATTTGGGGTCGATTCCATCATCGTCGGCCGTCCGTTGTACGAGAACCGGTTTCCCTGCCAGGCGCTCTGGCGCCTGAACGAGCGTGGCCTTACCGACCTCGGGCCCACGCGGAGGCCGTAGCATGCGTATCCTTCTCATCGGCCATCTCTGCAAGGACATCGTTCATTCGCCCGCGTCGGCGGGAGATGACCCCAAAGAGCACTTCGGGGGAATCATGTTCGCCGTGAAAACGTTTGCCAATCTGCTCTCTCCCGAAGACCGAGTCATTCCCATTTTTGGCGTCGGCGCGCCCGACCGCGATGCCCTGATGGCCGACCTCAATCGGTTCGCCTGCGTCGAGACTCAAGGTATTTTCACGATCGACGGCCCGACGAATCAGGTGCACCTTTTTTACGACGACCGCGGAAGCTCGCGAACGGAATGTTCCCGCGATATCTCCGAACCGATCCCCTATTCTCGAATCGAGCCCTTCCTGCCCGCAGACGGGATTTCGGTCAACATGGTTTCCGGATTCGACATCACGCTCGAGACTCTCGACCAGGTCCGGATGCAGGTGCGCGACCGGCGGATCCCCATGCATTTCGATTTTCATTCACTGACGCTCGGAGTCCGTCCCGATTTTACCCGTTTCCGGCGCCCTCTGGAGGGATGGAGGAGATGGTGCTTCATGATGCATGCGGTGCAGATGAACGAAGAGGAGGCGGGGGGGTTGACGGCCGAGTGCCCCACCGTCGAATCCCTCGTGCACCAGCTCCTGTCGCTGATGGTCGGCGCTCTGATCATCACCCGCGGGCCGGCCGGGGCCACGCTCTTCACGCAGGACGCGCACAAACGGCTTTCGCGGCACGACATACCGGGGCGCAGCAACACGACGGTGGCGGATCCGACCGGATGCGGCGACGTGTTCGGCGCGGCTTACTTCACCGAATTTCTCCGGACGCGCGACGATGTTGGCGCCGCCTCTTTTGCCAATAACGTCGCGGCAATCAACGCCACGCTCGGCTCATCCGATGAGCTGTCGTCAATCCCGGCCCGGCTGCGTGAGCTCGAGACCCTCAACCCTGCTTCGCATGAGCGACCGTGAGCAAGGCAGAGACGAGCACAAAACGACCAAGCGATGAACGACGGCCGATGAAACGCATTCTCATCTGCGGGAGCAACGGGCTCCTCGGACAACGCCTGTCCCTGCTGTTGAACAAACAGACGGACGCCGAGGTGTTGAGCACGTCCCATCATCGTTCGTTTGTGTTCGACCGTCAGCTGTTCGATTACACACAACTCGACATCACCAAGAAGGGGGACGTCAAGAGCCTCATCTCGAGTTTCCAGCCGACCGTCATCATCAATGCCGCGGCCGCAACCAACGTCGACTGGTGCGAATCAAATCGTGAGGCCGCCTGGAAGGCCAATGTCACGGGGGTCGAGAATCTCATGGAGGCCTGTCGGAAAGTTGACGCAAAGCTGGTGCACGTTTCGACGGACTACGTCTTTGACGGAAAAGGCGGTCCGTACGACGAGCTGGCGAGGCCGAATCCCATCAGTTACTACGGGAAGACAAAACTCGCCGGAGAAAATGCCGTACGCGCTTCCGGAATTCCCCATGCGATCGTCCGAACGATCGTCGTGTATGGTTATGGGGTCGATGTCAAGGAGAACTTCGCGCTCTGGGTGATCAACAGTCTGCGTGAGGGGAAAAAAATCCGCTGCGTCAACGACCAGGTAAGCAACCCGACGTATGTGACCGACCTTGCACAGGCGATCATCCGGATCATCGAACTTCAGCGGGAGGGAACGTACCACGTTTGCGGGAGCGAACACCTGAGCCGGTACGATTTTGCGGTCCGGGCTGCGAATGTCTTCGCGCTCTCCCCCGATCTCATCACCCCCGTACCGTCGGCCGTGCTGAACCAGCCGGCTCCGCGACCGATGGTGACAGGATTCATCACCCTCAAAGCGGAGACGGAACTCGGCGTGCAGATGCGCGACACAACCTCGGGGCTCGAGCTTCTCAAAAGCGAGTTATTCGACACTCGGAGAAATTGAATGAATGTCCTGATGGCGTCGGTGTCCGGCTTCGTGCTCGGCTGCCTTCACGCGTTCGACGCCGACCACCTGACGGCCGTGACCGTTTTTGCCAGCAGAAGCAGAAGCCGGATGGCGGCGATCAAATTCGGAGTTGTGTGGGGCCTGGGTCACACGACC
>DATJYV010000150.1:0-13564 GCA_035499415.1 Bacteroidota bacterium | reverse complement strand
ACAAAGTGAGGCCCGACCTGCTGGCAGAAAAATAATCACCAAAAGTTACCTCACGCCGCGCTTAAACGCAACAACCTCTTTATTCTTCTACTTCGTCAGGGAGGCGCATTCAACGAAGGAACGCGTTACCCGCAGTTCACTTACCCAATTAACCAGTTATCAAATTATCAAATTCTCCCTGGCCGTTCTAGTGCCACGACAAATCTGTCCAAAGTCTGTTGACTCTATGACAATTTTGTCGTATCGTCCCCCCCATGTTTGGTCGCCAGGAAGCGGTCGTCGGCCGGGGGGCGGGATTCAACCCTCACAATCGATTCGAAGAACTTCGCGTTGAAGCGTTCCCCGATGATTCAGTCGCGGACACGCTGCCCGATGCGCCGCCGCCGCGGATCGAGACGAAGTTCTACGTCGATTCCTCCAAGTCCATCCTCGCGGTCAACGACAGCCCCGACCTCGGTTTCCGTTACAGCATTAATCCGTACCGCGGTTGTGAGCACGGATGCGTCTACTGCTATGCGCGCCCGTCGCATGAGTATCTCGGATTCTCGTCGGGCCTCGATTTTGAATCGAAGATCATGGTCAAGCTGGATGCGGCGAAATTATTGGACGATGAGTTTGCGGGCCGTTCATGGAAACCCGAAACGATCGTCTTCTCGGGCAACACCGACTGCTACCAGCCGGTCGAGCGAAATCTTGAGTTGACGCGAAAGTGTCTCCAGGTTTTTCTCAAGTATCGAAACCCCGTGTCGATGATCACCAAGAATGCGCTTATCCAACGGGACATCGACCTGCTTCGTGAGCTGGCATCCGTGCAATGCGCGTTCGTGATCATCAGCGTCACCACGCTTCGTCAGAGTCTCGTCAGGAAAATGGAGCCGCGGACTTCGTCGCCGGCGCGACGCCTCGAGACCATCGAGCTCCTCGCACGCAACGGTGTTCCGGTCGGCGTCAACGTCGCCCCGATCATTCCCGGCCTGAACGACATGGAAATTCCTTCCATCCTCCGCGCCGCAGCAGACCACGGAGCCCGGTGGGCCGGTCATACGCTGCTCCGGCTCCCGTATGCCCTGAAGGATCTGTTCATCGAATGGATCAAGCGGGAGTACCCGGAGCAAGCGGCCAAAGTGCTGAACCGCATTCGCGGCGTGCGGGGCGGAAAACTCTCCGAGTCGGAATTCGGAAAACGCATGACCGGCGAAGGCGAGCTTGCCCGCTCGATTCAACAGCTTTTTCAGCTCCACTGCCGGAAGCATTCCCTCAACACCTCTCCCCTCAAACTTTCCACCGAACATTTCGTCCGTCCGTCTGCTCTGCAACAATCCCTGTTTTGATTCCACCGTCGGGAACTTCTCCGTCCCGGAGTTCGTCTAACTCCCTCTTTGCTCAGAGTGGTGAAGAAAATCTTGACAATTTTTCGTCTTTTCAGTAACATTGTTCCGCTTTTTCGAGATTGAGAACCGACATCCAACCTGAAGTTCCTGCATGGCAATCGCAGTCCGGAATCTGACAAAATTCTACGGCGAAGAAAAAGCCGTCGACAACATCTCGTTCGATGTCAAGACGGGTGAGATCCTCGGCTTCCTCGGCCCCAACGGCGCGGGCAAGACGACGACGATGAAAATTATCACCTGTTATCTTCCGCCGTCGTCCGGAACGGTCGAGGTGGATGCGTTCAACGTCGCCGACCACTCGCTGGACGTCCGCCGGAGGATCGGCTACCTTCCCGAGCTCAATCCGCTCTACCTCGACATGAATGTGGTCGAGTATCTGGAATACTGCGCGCGCCTGCATCGCCTCCGGGATGCCCCCCTGAAGTCGCGGCTCCGGGAGATGATCGAACTTTGCGGACTTGCGGAGGTGCGACACAAGGATATCGGCGAACTTTCGAAGGGATACAGACAGAGAGTCGGCCTTGCCCAGGCAATGGTCCACGACCCGGACGTCCTGATCCTCGACGAGCCGACGAGCGGCCTCGACCCGAACCAGATCGTCGAAATACGAAATCTCATACGCCAGCTTGGCCGGGCGAAGACGGTCATACTCTCCACCCATATTCTCTCCGAAGTCCAGGCAACGTGCGACCGCGTCATCATCATCAACGCCGGCACGATCGTCGCCGACGGAACGCCGGATAAGCTCCGGCAGGAATTCCGCGGCACCGAGTCTATCACGCTCGAGCTCAAGGCGCGCGTCGCCAATGCGATGGCGGATATTTTCCCGAAGCTTCAAGCGATCGGCAGCGTCGAATCGGTCGAGTACGGCGGCCAGACGGGCGACGCTCATCGATTTGCCGTACACACAACGAAAGGAAGCGACGTCCGTGAAGCCCTCTTTCAGCGAGCCGTTGCGGAGAACTGGGTCATCCTGGAAATGAGCAGAAAAGCGACGAGCCTGGAAGAAGTGTTCCACGCGCTCACCAGCACGGACGAAACCAAGTAGACGACCATGGCCGACGAGAAACCGGGAGTGATGAGTTCGCTGCAGATGCAGCAAATGCGGGAAAGTCTCTCCAACGTGGGGACGATTTTCACGAAGGAGTTGCGTTCGTATTTCAATTCCGCCGTCGCGTATGTCGTCATCGTCGTCTTCCTCGCCATCGTCGGATGGTTCCACACGAGCAATCTCTTTCTGATGAATGTTGCGTCGCTCCGGCTGATGTTCGAGGTTGTCCCCGCGGTTTTTCTGTTCGTCGTCCCGGCGATCACGATGCGCCTCCTCGCGGAAGAGAAGAAGAGCGGGACGATCGAGCTTCTCGCGACCAAGCCGCTCCTCGACGCCGAAGTCGTCCTCGGGAAGTTCCTCGCGGCCTGGGCGCTCATTGCCATCGCGCTGGCCCCGACCGTCCTCTATTATATCAGCATCGCCTTTCTGGGTGATGTCGACCTCGGCCCGGTCATCGGCGGTTACATCGGGTTGCTGCTGATGGCGGGAGTTTACGTCGCTGTCGGCCTGTTCGCGTCGAGCCTGACGGAGAATCAGATTATCGCGTTCATCGTCGGGTTCGTCTTCGTCTTCATCCTGTTCATGTTCGACAAGGTCCTGTTGTACGTCCCCGATTTTCTTGCCAGCGTGTTTGAATTCCTCGGGATCGATTATCATTTCTCGAGCATTGCGCGCGGCGTCATCGACTCGCGGGACCTGATCTATTTCGCATCGTTGCTCGGTTTCACCTTTTATCTCTCCGTCGTCTCCCTGGAGCGAAGAAAATGGTGAAACGGTCCCCGTCGACTTCCCCGGTCCTTCGCCCGGCATGAAAACCAAAAAGGCCCAATCCCTCCTCCGCGTCGGCCTGCTGCTGGTCGTGCTGATTCTGCTGAACGTCATTTCGGTGCGGCTCTTCACCCGCATTGACCTCACACGGCAGAAGATCTACACGCTCTCGGATGCGAGCAAGAACCTCGTCCGGTCGCTCGACGACCGCGTGAGCGTCAAGGCGTATTTCACCGAAGACCTGCCGTCGCCGTACAACAATAATCGACGCGCCGTTCTGGACATCCTCAATGATTATCGGGCGTATTCCAACGGGAATCTCCATTTCGAGTTCATCAACCCCGAAGGGGACAAAGCGGAACAGCAGGCGCGACAGGACGGCATTCCGGCGGTCGAGGTGCAGGCGGTCAAGGAGGATAAGTTCGAAGTCAAGCGCGCCTACCTTGGGCTGGTGTTTCTCTACGAAGACCGGAAAGAAACGATACCGGTTGTCCAAAATCTCGGTTCGCTCGAGTACGATATCAGCAGCGCGCTGAAGCGGCTGACGACGCGGACAAAGAAAAAGATCGGCTACACGACGGGGCACCAGGAGCCCGAGCTCTCGAGTCTGAAAAAGGCGGACGAAGAGGTGTCTGCCCAGTACGAGCTCGTTCCCGTCGACCTCTCCCGCAACGCGCCGGTTCCGCAGGACATCGCCGCGCTTCTGGTCATCTCGCCGATGACGCGGTTTTCCGACAGCGCGAAATATTCACTCGACCAGTACATCATGCACGGCGGGAAGGTCGCGTTCCTGCTGAACAGGATGAATGCGAATCTTCAGCAGCGCTTTGCCCAGCCGGTCGACCTGGGGCTTGACGACATGCTCGAGAACTACGGCGTCCGGGTCAACGCCGACCTCATCCGCGACGCGCAGTGCGCCAACGTCACCGTCATGCAGCAGCAGGGTCCGTTCCAGATCCAAAGCCAGATCCCGTTCCCGTATCTCCCCAACGCGGCAACGTTCGACAAGACAAATCCGATCGTCAAGGACCTGCAAAGCATCATTTTCTACTTCGTGAGCTCCGTCGACACTTCCTTCGCGGCTTCGAAGGGGCTGAAGGCAGAGGTCCTCGTGCGATCATCCAAGCAGAGCGGCCGGCAGACCGGGTTTGCGATGCTCGACCCGTTCCAGCACTACACCCAGGCGGATATGCAGGAGTCGGGCATCCCGATGGCCGCCGTCGTCGAAGGGTCGTTCAAGAGTTTTTTTGCCGGCAAACCGCTCGCCCCCGCAGTCAGTTCGAGCCCCGTCACGCGGATCCTGGTGGTGGGGGACGGGGATTTTATGAAGGATGATTTTCTTTCCAACCGCAACAACCTGACGTTTTTCTCCAACATCGTCGATTATCTTGCAGACGACGCGGGGTTGATCACGATCCGCTCGAAGAATGTCTCGCTCCCCCCGTTGGAGCAAATATCGGACGGCGCAAAGCAGCTGGTCAAGTACGGCGACCTCGTCCTTCCCCCGGCGATCGTCATCGCATACGGACTTCTCCGCTGGCGAAGGCGCGTCAGTCTCAAGAAATCCCTCGAATCGTCCCTCTAGCTTCCCCGCATCATGAAACGAAATACGCTCATCCTCGTCGGCCTCGTTATCTTCCTCGTCCTCGCCACGCTTCTGGTTCTCCGGAGGCCGGGCGAGCAGAGCTCCACCACCGGCAGCTCCGGCACGCTCTTCACGATCGATTCCCTTGCCGTAGACAAGATCGTCATCAAATCTCCGTCAGCGCGAACCATGCTGGAGAAACACGGGATCGATTGGTTTATCGAGGAACCGATCCATTACCGGGCAGACCAAAACAACGTCGCGACGGTCATTCAACAAGCGAAGAATATGGAGGTCCACGGCGTTGTCTCCAGCAACCCCCAAAAGCAATCGGTCTTCCAGGTTGATTCGACCGGAACCTTCGTGACAATGTTCGAACACGGGGCCGAAAAGGCGAATTTCATCGTGGGAAAAGCGTCGAGCAGTTTCACAGAAACATACGTCCGAAAACCTTCGTCCAATGACGTGGTGCTTGTGGACGGGACGCTCGGTTTCTCGTTCAACCGCGCGCTGCGCGATTGGCGAGACCGGACGGTGCTCGCGACGCAGCGTGAAACCATCAGGGAAGTCCGGTTCCAGTACGGCGACACAACGTTCACGCTCGCAAACAAGGACAGCGTGTGGATGGTCGGAAAGGATTCGACCGATGCCGGCGCCGTCAATTCGCTCCTCTCTCAACTCGCGAACATCACCGCAGACGACTTCGCCGATTCCGTCTCGACCGCTCCAAAGGTCGCGTCGGAAATCACGTTCGCGGGAAATCAACTCCGGTTCTCCTTCCGGAAAGAGCTGAACAAGTACTTCGTGCAGAGCTCTTCTTCGCCCCAATGGTTTGTCTTCGAGTCCTGGAGGGCCAACGAGTTGCTGAAACGGAAGAAGGATCTCGTCAAGAAAAAATAACGGGTACAAAACCGAAAATTCTCGCCGAAGCCCTTCGTTCCGAAGGGCTTTTGTTTTGCCGGCAGAGTTGTTTTCGTTGATTGCGGCCCCTTTTTTGGTTACTTTTTTTTAACGACAACATCTGATGATAAAATGACGATGCGAAAAAAAATCCAGGTCCTGTCGGCATTTCTGGCGTTCGGTCTCCTGTCGGGGTGCGGAAGCACTTCGAGGATCGTGGCAACGGTGGGGCAGGATAAAATCTCCCTGACGGATTTCGAAGATGCCTACGCGAAGAACAACGGCGGATGGGATGCCGGAGCGACCTCGACACCGGATGACCGGAAACGATTCCTTGATCTGCTCGTGAAATTCCGGCTCAAGCTCCTGGAGGCGCAGGCGCGCGACCTTGCGCACGATACCGCCATTGTGAATGAAATCGAGAGTTACAGGGCCTCCGTCGCACAGTCGTACGTGATCGAAAAGGAACTCATCGAACCGGGAGTCAGGATGCTGTATGACCGGAAGCTCGAAGAGATCCGGGCGAGGCATATCCTCGTCAGGGTTGCCCGCGACGCAGCGCCCGCCGACACCCTTGCCGCCTATCGCAAGGCGATGAACATCATCGCCCTTGTCGGAACCAAGCCATTCGATTCGCTCGCGGTCATGTATTCCGAAGACCCTACCGCCCAGACGAACGGCGGCGACCTCGGCTATTTCACGACCGGCCGGATGGTTCCCGAGTTCGAAGACGCGGCCTACAGTCTCCGGAAGGGGGAGCACACCAAGGTCCCCGTCCGGACGCAATTCGGGTATCATATTATCATGGTTGTCGACCGTCATCCGAACCCCGGGTCGATCAGAATCAGTCACCTCGTGAAGAGATTCGGGTCCGGGATGCGCGACTCAGCCGCCGTCCGTGACAGCGCGTGGGCTGTCTATCGCCGGATTCAGAGCGGCATGACGTTCGCCGCGGCGGTACACAATTATTCGGATGACCCGCAAAGCGCGATGCGCGACGGCGATATCGGATTCTTCGACAGAAGCAGGTTGCCTTTGGAGATTGCGATTCCGCTGTATGAGAGCCCGTTGGATTCGGTCACGCCGCCGATGCGTCTGAGTTTCGGATACGATATCTTCAAAGTGACCGCCCGGAAGCCCATCCCTCCGTTCGCCGAGGTTGAGAAAGACATCAAGACGACGTACCAACAGCAGCGGTATCAGCGTGACTACGCAGATTTTCTGGAGCGCCTCAAGAGGCAGTACCATCTGACAGTCGACACGGCGACATTGTCCCGGCTCTCGCACGCATTTGACACCACGAAGACCGTTGCCGATTCCGGCTGGGATGCGCCGCTCACGCATGCGCTTCGCGCCTCGATCATTTTCTCCTGCGGGGATTCTCCTTTTACGGTGAGGGATTTTGCCGTTCGTGTAAACGGCTCGGCTGATTTCAGCGCCATCCGCCTCACGCCGGGCGGAGTCGAAAAGATTGCGGACCGCCTCGCCGAAATGCAGGTGCTGGAGGAGCACGCGCGCCGGGCCCCGTCCCGGGACTCCGCATTTGCCGCGCTGATGAAGGAATACGAGGAGGGGATTCTTCTGTACCGCGTGGAGCAGGATGACATCTGGCGCAAGCTCGTGGTGAACGACTCGCTTCTTCATATCCACTACGACAGCACAAAAGCACGCTACCGCTGGCCCAACCGTGCGAGCTTTGCCGAGATTTACATGCTGTCCGACTCGGCGATTCAGGCGGTGTACCGGATGGTCCGGAACGGAGGGGATTTCGTGAAGCTGGCGCACGACCACACCATGCGCGAGGGATACCGGGAAAAATCCGGAATCTGGGGCTTGCAGCCGACCACGACGAACGAGCTGTACGGCAAGGCGTGGAATATGCGGATTGACAGCGTCACGGCGCCGTTCAAATATCAATCGGGCTGGTCGGTGATCAAGACCCTTGCACTTGATTCGGCGCGCGCGAAAACATTTGCAGAAGCCATTCCCGAGCTCACCGGGAGTTACCAGGAAGAAGCGGCAAAAGTGCGTGAGTCGCAGTGGCTCGACGATTTGCGGCGGCAGTACCCCGTGGTCATCTTTCCCGACGTGCTGTCCGAAGCGTTTCGGAACAAGCGCCCGTGAGGTACGTCGTCGCCGTCTTACTCCTGGTGACGATGTCGTGTCAGCGGGAGAAGCTGAAGACCGCCGTTGCGCGGATCGACGACCAGACGCTGACGCTTGAAGACATCCGGACTCAGTTCGATACCACCCGTGGAGTTTCCGAGGCGCAACTCCAGCAGTTTATCCAGCGCTGGCTCACCGATGAGCTGCTGTATCGCGAAGCGGTGCGCCGCGGGATGGACCAGACGCCGGAGCTGAACGAGCGGATGGCAGAAATTCGCCGCCAGCTTGCCATCAACGCGCTCCTGGAAAAAGAGATTTACAACGATGCCTCGGCGCAGAGCGCGGATTCGGAGGTGACCAACTATTTTGAATCGCATAAGCGCGAGTTCGTCCTCGTCCAGGATGTCGCCCTTGTTTCGTACGTCGCCTTCCACGAGCGCGACGCCGCAACCGCGTTCCGGAATTCCGTCCTGAAGGGAACGCCCTGGAGCACCGCCGTTTCGGCCCTCTCCGGATCTTCGGCACTCCTGAGCCGCATCGACTCGGTCTATGAAACTCAGGCCTCCCTTGTCCCTGTCGAACTCTGGCGCGTGGCTTCGAACGCCAGTCCGCGCGAGCCCTCGTTTCCCGTCAACACGAGCTCGGGGTATTGCGTTTTGATTGTGTGGAAATTCGAGCGCCAGGGTCAACCTGCAGACCTGGGATATGTCGAACGGGAGATCCGGGGACGACTTACGGTCGAGCGTCGTCGAAAGCTTTACAACGCCCTGGTGGAGAACCTTCGCGCCCGGCATGCTGTTGAAGTACTCATCAGCGCAGGAGACTCCTCCGCCCTGAAATCCGGAGAATAAGCAAACCCTCAACGTATGCGGAAATTCATCCTCGGCTTCACCTGTCTGATCGCTACATCCGGCGCCGGTTACGCGCAGACCCTTGTCGACCGCATCGTCGCCGTTGTCGACAAAGAGATCATTACCGAAAGCGAGCTTCAGGATCGCGTGAACTTCTTCGCAATTCAGAATCGTCTCGACCCCACAAAACCCGAGCTGCGCCAGCAGGTCCTGGACGCCCTCGTGACAGAGAAGCTCATCCTCGCTCAGGCCATCCTCGACAGCGTGCAGGTTTCCGATGAAGAGGTCACGCGGACGCTCGACCAGCAGATTCAAAACCTTGTCCGGCAGCTGGGCTCCGAACAGCGCGTCGAGCAGACGTACGGGAAACCGATCAGCCGCATCCGGCGGGAATTTCGGGAGGAGATGAAAAAGCAGCTCCTTGTGCAGCGCGTTCGGCAGAACCGTGAAGCCAACGTCACCGTCACCCGGCGCGAAGTGGAGGAATTCTACCAGACGTACAAGGACAGCCTGCCGCAGGTGCCGGAGGAATTCGAGCTCAGCCAGATCTTCATCGTCCCCAAGCCGGACTCGCTCGTCGAGGCCCAGACGCGGAAGACGATGGAGGCGATTCGTGACAGCATTGTCGGAGGGGGGGATTTTGCGGCGTTTGCCAAGAGATACTCCATCGACGCAACGGCCTCAAGCGGCGGCGACCTGGGCTGGGCAAAGCGGGGCGATTACGTACACGAGTTTGAAGAAGCCGTCTTCGGCATGAAGGAGGGGGAAATCTCTCCGGTGATCAAGACGCAGTTCGGCTTTCATATCGTGCAGCTGCTCGCGCGGCGGGGTGAATCCGTCCATGCGCGGCACATCCTCATGCGGATCGAGAAAGGTCCGCGGAGCGATTCCGCCGCCGTTGACACGCTCCGGGCATTGCGGGCGCGCGCCCTGCACGGAGAGTCGTTCGCAGAACTCGCAAAGAAATATTCGGAGGATGAAGACACGAAGGCGTTGGGGGGCGACCTGGGGACGGTGACATCGGAACAGCTGACGCCGGCATTTGCGGCGACGCTTCACGACGTCGGGACGGGCGATATCAGCGCGCCGACGCGCGTTTCGATCGGTACTTCGTACGGCTTCCAGATCGTCCTCGTCCGCAAGCGGACGCCGGCTCATCCCATCAGTCTGGACGGCGACTTCAAGCGTCTCGAGCAGCTCGCCCTCTACGTAAAGAAGAACAAGGAAAACAGCGAGTGGATCCAGGAGTTGAAGAAGACGATCTACTGCCACGAGCTAACATTTCCAGGAGGGTAAGAACCGTCCGTCCTTCCCCGTCACCGAAACTTGAGAGAGAACATGACTGACGTCGATTCGGTCCGCGAGCTCGCCCGCGTGTATAAGGAACTGTGCGGAGAGATTGCAAAGGTGATCGTCGGGCAAACGGCGATCATCGAGCATCTGCTCATCGCCCTGCTTTCGCAGGGGCACTGCCTCCTGGTCGGTGTCCCGGGTCTCGCGAAGACGCTGCTCATCAAAACGCTTGCGGAATCGCTCGACCTGAAGTTCAGCCGCATCCAGTTCACCCCCGACCTCATGCCCGCAGACATCACCGGGACCGAGATTATCGAAGAGAATGTCTCGACCCGTGCGAAATCGTTCAAGTTCGTCCACGGGCCTATCTTTGCAAACATCATCCTTGCGGACGAAATCAACCGGACGCCCCCAAAAACACAGGCGGCACTGCTGGAGGCGATGCAGGAGCATCACGTCACCGCGGCGGGGGAGATGCACAAGCTTGCCGAGCCCTTTTTTGTCCTTGCGACTCAGAACCCGATCGAGCAGGAGGGGACATATCCGCTCCCCGAAGCCCAGCTCGACCGGTTCATGTTCAACCTCTGGCTCGACTATCCTTCCCCTGCGGAGGAGGTTCGGATCGTGCAGGCAACGACCAGCATGTTCAAACCGGAAGTGCGACGGGTCATGAACGCCGCCCAGTTGATTGAATTCCAGGATTTGGTCCGGCGCGTGCCGGTCGCCGACAATGTCGTCCAGTTCGCCGTCGAGCTGGTGAACCGAACACGGCCACAAGCGCCGTCCGCACCGGGGTACATCAAGAACTGGATTCGTTGGGGAGCGGGTCCCCGGGCTTCTCAGTGCCTGATCCTCGGCGCAAAGACGCGCGCGATTCTCCAGGGTCGCCACACGCCCGACATGAATGACGTCCGGGCCATCGTCGCACCGGTTCTTCGCCATCGCATCGTCACGAGTTTCAACGCAGAGGCGGAGGGAGTTTCTGCCCTCCAGATCGTCGAAAAGTTACTGCAGAACGCCGACTGACGTCCGCATGTGACGTTGATTTGAACGAGGGAGCATGGACAAGCGCAGCGCCGCACACCGAGCGATAGCCACCCTCATCTTCCCGTTTTTTCTTCTTGTCGTCCCGGCCGCTTCGCAGACCGCGCGAACCGGGAATGGCCGGTACTGGGTCGTGTTCCGTGATAAGGGTTCGCGGTCGGTCGATGTTCGATCGCTTTCGCCGCAATCGCTCGGCATCAGCGCACGTTCGATGTGGCGACGCTCCAAGGTCCTTCCCTCCGACCGTTTGATCGATTCGTACGACCTTCCCGTCTCCGAGGATTATCTCAACGCTCTCCGCGCCGCCGGCTTCACGATACATGCAACCTCGCGCTGGCTCAATGCCGCCTCCGTCGAAGCAGACGAGGCCCGCCTCCCGGCCCTTCGCGCAATCCCCTCCGTGCAGGACATCCAGCTCGTACACGAGCGCCGGCTGCCGCTGCCGGCCGGAGCGAAATACCACCGGCACTTCCTCGCCAAGACTCAGACATCACAGGGCATCGATTACGGACCGTCACTGCAACAATTGGCGGACATCAGGATCAGCGACCTGCATAAGATCGGCATCATCGGTTCCGGCATCATCATCGGCATGCTCGATGACGGATTCGACAATCATACGACGCACGTGGCGCTCAAGAACATTCACGTCATTGCCGAACACGATTTCGTGCAGAACGACAACAACACCTCGCTCGCCCCGGGTGAATACGCGGGCCAGGGAATTCACGGGGCGGGCACGCTTTCATCGATCGCGGGCTTCGACAACGGGACGCTCATCGGCGGTGCATTCGGCGCGTCGATGATCCTCGCCAAGACGGAGATCGACAGCGTCGAGATCCACCAGGAGGAGGATAATTACGTCGCGGGGTTGGAGTGGATGGAACAACTGGGCGCGGATATTGCTTCTTCGTCTCTGGGATACGACATCTTCGACGACAGCACGCGCCCCAATATCTACTATCCGCAGAAGGATGGGAAAACGGGGACGACGTCGAAGGCCGCACGTGTCGCCGCGAGCAAGGGCCTGCTGCTTTGCACCGCGATGGGCAACGAGGGTTGGTACCGGACCATAAACCCCGACAGCACGGGAACGCTCATCACGCCCGCGGATGCCGACAGCATCGTCTCCGTCGGAGCGCTCGAAGTAGACCCGAGTGATTACTCGAATGCCGCCGTCGCCGGCTTCAGCAGCACCGGCCCGACGTCGGACGGCCGGATCAAACCGGAAGTCGTCGCACAGGGGGTCGATGTCTGGTGGGCTTACGGCGGTTCAACGGACGAGTACTGGTACGTCAACGGAACATCGTGTTCCACGCCGCTGACGGCGAGCTCCGCCGCGCTCATTCTTTCTGCCCATCCGGAGCTCACCCCGATGCAGGTACGCGCGGCGTTGATGAACTCCGCCGTGCAAATCAACGACGGGACATCGAACTCTCTCTTCTATCCCAACAATTTTTATGGATGGGGGATGGTCGATGCGATGAGCGCCGCGCTCTCCCAGGGGTTGATTTTCAGCAACATTCCCATCGTCGCGGTCACGGACAGTTTCTTTCTCGTCACGACCTGGATACGTTCCAATGTCGGACTGAACGCCGACTCCATCGCTCTCTACTTTCGGATGCCGGGAAATCCGTCCTATCAGCGCGCCGCGCTCACCCCCGGGCCGAACGCCTACGAGTACGCCGTTCAGATTCCGCGGAGCATCATCGATTCAACGGCCGTGGGTTACTTCGCGGCCCGCGACCAGCTTGGCTCTTCCCGGCGAAGCCCGTACAACGCGCCGGACAGTCTGTTCTCGCTCGCGAGAACTCCCGACAGCATCCTCCAGTACTATCCCACCGGCGTCAATCAAGTAACTCCGGTCACGCCGCAAACGTACGTCCTCATGGACAATTACCCGAATCCGTTCAACCCGAGCACGACCATCCGGTTCTTCGCCCCGCACGCCGAGATTGTCGAACTTGCGGTGTTCGATATCCTCGGCCAGCGAATTGCCACGCTCTACTCGGGGAGATGCCAGCCGGGAATCAACTCCGCATCCTGGAACGGGTCGCCGGATGGCTCCAGGATCTCCTCCGCAACCGGTGTTTACTTCTATCGTCTGAAAACTCCATCTTCCATCCTCACGGGAAAGATGCTCCTCATCCGATGACGGTCCTGTGATTCCCGACGTTCACGTTGCGGTCTCCCTCCCCGCGTTCGTTCTCGTCCTTGCATTCGTCGTTGCCGCGGCTCTTTCCTGGCTCTCGTATCGGGTCACGCTTCCCCCGGTTCCGGTTCATCGCCGCCGCACGCTCATGGGTCTCCGGACCGCATCCTTGCTCATCGTATTCATCCTCCTCGGCGAACCGATTATTTCCCTCGTGACGCACTCGAACGAAAAACCGCTTATCGCTGTGCTTATCGATAATTCCCGGAGTCTGACAATTCGCGACGGCGGGGTTCCCCGGAGCGCAACCTTGATCCGGACGCTCGAGTCGGCCGAAGTCCGGTCGCTCTCGGAAACCGGGGAAGTGCAGTACAATCTCTTCAGCGCCGACGCACGCCGCATTGCGGGCTATTCGAGAGACTC
>DATJYV010000149.1:0-2010 GCA_035499415.1 Bacteroidota bacterium | reverse complement strand
GACGAAACTTTGCGGTCGTACCTGCGTTATCATTTTGACGCCGTGAGGCCGATCCGGTCGGCCGCGCTGGCTTTGTGAAATTGTGAAGGAATCATTAGGAGGAAACATGTCATCCAAATCTGTTCTTGCCGCAGTGCTGCTCATCAGCCTGGGCATCGTGTTCGGGGTCGTACTCATTTCGAGCTTCAAGGGCGTCAGCTACTCGTTCGCGGGAGAGGACATCCATCTCGGAGCTCAATCGCAGCAGAAAGCTTCCGCTTCGCTTCAGGCGCTGAACGAGGCGTTCCATGCGATTGCGAAATCTGTGAACCCATCGGTCGTCTACATTACCGTCAAGACGAAAGGGGATGAAGAGGGAGGAGATGACGAGAACGCCCCCGACCTCTTCCATCGGTTCTTCGGCCCGGACTTCCGCAATCAGTTCCCTAAGCGCGGTCCGGAGATCGGAGCCGGTTCAGGACTGATCCTCACGGGAAACGGATACATCCTCACGAACAACCACGTCATCGATAACGCGAACAGCGACGGGATCAAGGTCATCCTTCCCGACACCCGCGAGTTCAAGGGGAAGCTCATCGGAACCGACAAGTACACCGACGTTGCCGTCGTGAAGATTGATGCATCCGACTTGCCCGTCGCGGCGATCGGGAATTCCGACGACGTCGAGGTGGGGAACATCGTGTTTGCGTTCGGCAATCCGCTCGGCCTCACTTCAACGATGACGGAGGGAATCGTCAGCGCGCTCGGCAGACGGATCGACATCATCACGGATGCATACGGCATCGAGAATTTTATTCAGACGGACGCGGCAGTGAACCCGGGAAACAGCGGCGGACCGCTTGTCGATATCAACGGCGACGTCATCGGCATGAACACGGCCATCGCAACGACCAACTCGCGCTACCAGGGATACAGCTTTGCGATTCCCATCAACCTCGCGAAAAAGGTTGCGACGGATTTGATCAAATACGGAAAGGTGCGGCGCGGCTATATCGGTGTCGGCATTCGCACCGTCGATGCCGTGACCGCAAAAGCGGCGGGTCTGGACAAGGCCGAGGGCGTGATCGTCGATGAGGTGAAGCCCAACAGCGCGGGCGCAGAGGCGGACATTCGTCTTGGAGACATTATCCTGTCTGTAGACGGCAAACAGGTGAATTCATCGAATGCGCTTCAGACAATCGTCGCGGGGAAGAATCCCGGCCAGGCGGTCACCCTCAACATTTATCGGGATAAAACGACGCTGGAGAAAAAGCTCACCCTCAAAGCCCGCGACGATGAAGACGAGGTTGTCCCCGCAAAGGATTCGAAATCGGACGAGCCCTCGGATGATGAAGGCGTTTCGCCGAAGTCGCTGAAACTGGACGACCTGGGCATGACAGTTCAGAACCTCACCGCCAAATTGAAGCAGGATGCCGCGACCGACCATGGCGTGCTGGTCGAAAACGTTGAGCCGTACGGCACGGCGCAGGAACGCGACCTCCGCCAGGGGGACATAATTCTCAGCGTCGGGGATAAGTCGATCACTTCGGTCGACGAGTTCAACGCGGCCGTCAAGAAACTCAAACCGGGCGATGCGGTCATGCTGCGCGTCAAGGAAGACAAGCGAATACGCTTCATCGCAATCGAAATGCCAAAATAAGGCGCGACTCTTCCGGCGATCCAGCCGGCAATAGTCTCAAGGCGGACGACCCTGTCCGCCTTTTTCATGTACGGCGATTTGAATCTCCTCTGAAAATTCAGTTACTTGAAGCGATATGAGCATCGACCTGGCATGATTCGTTATCTTACTGCGGGAGAATCACACGGGGAAGCCCTCGTCGGCATTCTGGAAGGAGTGCCTGCGGGCCTCGAGATCTCGGCCAAATACATCGACCATCAGCTCCGACGGAGACAGCAGGGGTACGGCAGGGGAGGCCGCATGCGAATCGAGTCGGATGCGGTGGAGATTTTGTCTGGTATTCGCTTCGGAAAGACGCTGGGCTCGCCCATTGCGCTCGTGATCCGCAACCG
>DATJYV010000148.1:0-3385 GCA_035499415.1 Bacteroidota bacterium | reverse complement strand
ATTGGAACGGATGGGTCCCTCGAAACGTGTCAATGAGAGCCCGATATGGCAGGTCCCCTCGGATGCAAGTCACCTTATCGTCAGACTGTCAACTCAACGATTATCTTTGACCCAAAGTCATAACTTCTTGACGTCCTTTGGGTTAATGCCCTCTACTGCGCCTTTTCCCTTCTTCCATCCTTTGAAGCATTCGCCGCAAACTGGATCGCCGGCCCGCACCGCTTTTTCGCATTGACAAAGGTCCTCCTCGTACAGACACATTGTGCAGGAAGGGGAGATGCAACAAAGATAATGCCCCGACTTTTTTAGCAGCTGCTTATATGCCTCCCGCTCCTCTTTCGTCATGTCATCGATCGGCTTAGGCGGTTGAGGAATGCCGGGATGCTCCGCGTCTGAAATGGCCGCAGTGGTGTCGGTCAGTGTCCTTGATTCGCTTCCTGGCTTGCCACTTCGTTCATGCGGACCCCGCCCGCACTCAACAAATGCGACAGAACAGAGAAGCGCAAGGAAGATGATCGCTTTATGCTTCAAGTTTTTTCCACCTGAGACCATATATTCAACTCTCATCAAACGACTAAGTTATATCTGCATGATGATCTTCATCGCTCGTCACGTGAGTAGATCAAGCGCTGTGATGGTGGCTCTGCTTCATTGGACAAGTCAGAACAATTTTTGCCCTCAACTTTTCTCGTTCGGGCTTAATCTAATCCAATTTCATCCGAATTCCAAAAAGTACGTGTTGCCGGCCCCTCAGGAATAACGCATTTCTTGATTCTCGGTCCAAGTTCGACTATCTTCATCGAAATGATCGCCCCCTCAACTCTTTCCAAACTCCGTTCGATCGTCGGTCCAGAGAACTTCCTGGACTCCATGGAAGACCGCATCACATATTCTTACGACGGCACTCCGCTCCTGAAGCAACTTCCTGACTCCATCGTCATACCGCGCGATCTCGACTGCCTTGCGC
This sequence comes from Bacteroidota bacterium, assembly GCA_035499415.1. Classification (GTDB taxonomy): domain Bacteria; phylum Bacteroidota; class Ignavibacteria; order UBA10030; family UBA10030; genus DATJYV01. The sequence continues at coordinate 2,418 of DATJYV010000148.1, read as the reverse complement.
AGATCCTTCGGCTCGCCAATGAGGAGGGCTTTGCCATCGTGGCGCGGGGTTCAGGATCCGGCCTCAGTGGTGGAGCAGTGCCGGTTGAGAACTGTGTGGTCGTTCTGATGAACCAATGGCGGAGCATCCTCGAGATTGATGAAAAGAACCTTACCTCCTGGGTCCAGCCGGGCGTCATCACCGCTGATTTTCATTCTGCGGTAGAGTCTCGCGGACTGTTCTATCCTCCCGACCCGGGCAGCGCGACGATTTGCACGATCGGAGGGAATGTCGCAGAGAACGCCGGCGGTCTGCGCGGCCTGAAATATGGGGTGACCAAGAATTATGTTCTTGGGATCGAAGGGGTTCTAGCAAATGGCGATATCCTCCGGGTTGGAGGCAAGTCCATGAAAGATGTTGCGGGGTATAATTTAAAGGACTTTCTCGTGGGGTCGGAGGGGACATTGGCGGTCTTCACGAAGATTCTTCTTCGCCTTTTGCCGCGGCCGGAGACATCACGAACGATGCTCGCTTTCTATGATCGTTTGACGAACGCTGCAGAGACCGTCTCGGCCATCATCGCCGCGAAAATTACTCCTGCTGCGCTTGAATTTCTCGATAACACGACGATCCGGTGCGTCGAGGATTACGTGCATCTCGGCCTGCCTGTCAACAGCGATGCGCTTCTCATGATTGAAGTCGACGGAAGGCGAACTGAAGTGGAAGCCGATGCCGCCACCATTGCGGCGCTTTGCAAGAAGGGGGGAGCGTCCGACATCAAGGTCGCTCAGAATGAATCGGAGGCGATTCGCCTTCGGACAGCACGCAAAGCGGCCTTTTCTGCCCTTGCGCGCGTTCGTCCGACGACGATACTTGAAGACGCGACCGTTCCGCGAAGCGAAGTAGCGCCGATGATTGAATCCATTCGCTCGATCGCCAAGGAGGAGCGCCTTGATTTTGGCATTTTTGGGCATGCAGGCGACGGAAATCTCCACCCTACGTGCCTGACGGACGAGCGCAAAACCGAGGAAATTCAGCGTGCGGAGAGGGCATTCGACAAAATATTTTCGGAAGCCGTTCGCCGCGGAGGGACCATATCCGGGGAGCACGGAACGGGATTGGCGAAAAAGAAATTCTTTGAAAAGTTGACAGACCCGCCGGCGATTGAAATGATGAAGACGATCAAACGTTCCATCGACCCGCGCGGAGTGCTGAACCCGGGAAAGATTTTCTCCATGAAGCCACGGTGCGAAGGACCGCTTCCGCGGGACCAGGAGCAGGTCAAGAAGTTCCTGGAACGCGGCGCGTTTACCTGAGAGCAACGACTTCATCGCCGGCCCGAGGGTGTATTTCGTGATTTTCACTCATCCTGTAAACGCACGGAGGTACGTATGAAGCTTCTGCCTGCATGTCTTCTTGTTTTTCTCCCCGCGACGCTGGTCGCACAGTCGTCGAACTGCTGCTCGGCGAGCGCGACTCAGCAATTCGCACTGTTCGCCAATGACGATAACTTCGTCGCGTCCCACCCGGACCCGCTTCCATTCCATTTGTCGGCTGAAAGAGGAGCATGGGTTCACTTCAAGACTGCGGACAGCCTTGACGGAAGGGCGTACGAGGTAAAGGCGTCAAAGGCGACCAACAATTATCTCATCGTGGTCCAGGAATGGTGGGGGGTGAACGACTACATTCTCCGGATGGCAGACTCGCTTCAGGAGGAGTTGAAGAACGTAAACGTGCTCGCGGTCGATCTGTACGACGGCAAGGTTGCATCGACACGCGAGGAGGCGGGTAAAATCATGGCAGGCCTGAAAGAGGAACGCGGCCACGCAATCCTGGACGGCCTTATGAAGTACATCGGCTCATCAGCGCGTATCGGAACGATCGGCTGGTGCATGGGTGGCGGTTGGTCGATGCAGGCGGCGCTCGCCGCAGGAAAGCGAACGGTTGCGTGCGTCATGTTTTACGGGATGCCCGAGAAAGATCTCGGCAGAATCAAGTCGCTCAACGGTCCGGTTCTTTTCGTTTTCGCGATGAAAGACCGGTGGATCAATCAGGCGGTTGTCGATCAATTCCAGAAGGATATGAAGGAGGCGGGGAAAAGCTTGACGGTGAAGTCGTACGACGCAGACCACGGGTTCGCGAATCCGAGCAATCCTGTATTCGACAAACCCGCGACCGAGGACTCGTACTCTCACGCCGTCGAATTTCTCCGGAAGAACTTGGCATCCAAGTGACCAATGAGGGGTGGATTTGACCTACGCGCGGATTTCGCCTGCGAAGACCTGTGATTCCTCTGAGGGATAAGAATCCGACGCGGTTGGTTCCGTATGTTAACTACCTGGTCATCGCGGCAAATTGCGCCGTCTTTGCCTACGAGGTTCTGCTGGGATCCGCACTCGGCCCCTTCCTTTCCCGTTACTCTCTTGTGCCGCACGTGTT
>DATJYV010000147.1:0-13529 GCA_035499415.1 Bacteroidota bacterium | reverse complement strand
TCCCGAGGAATTGGATGCGACACGCAAGGCGATCGACATCACGCTCGCCTCGATTGCGGCGACACATGCGCAGCTCAAGGAAGGGCTCAGCGAGGCGGAGGTTGCGGAGATTTTGAGCTCGGAAATGAGGAAGCGCGGTTCACGCGGAGACGGCCTGGTTCAGTTTGGCCCGGACAGCGCGCTTCCGCATGGCGGCCCCGGGGATCATCAGCTTAAGGCCCCATGCGTTGTGCTCATCGATGCGGGATGCAGGGTGGATGGATACATCTCCGACATTTCCCGGACTATTTATTGGGGAGGGGAGTCGTCGGCGAAATTCAAACAGGTATTCAACGTCGTGCTCGATGCGCAGCAGACTGCGGCATCAATCGCCAGATCCGGAGTGGTCTGTGAAGAGATGGACCGGGCGGCGCGGAACGTAATACGAAAGGCGGGTTTCGGAAATTATTTTACGCATCGCCTCGGCCACGGCATCGGCCTCGACGGCCACGAGTATCCGTATCTCGTGGAGGGAAATGGCTACAAGATGAAAGAGAATCAGACCTTTACGATCGAGCCGGGCATCTATCTTCCCGGCGAGTTCGGTGTCAGAATAGAAGACGATTTCGTGATCACGGGTAATGGGGTCAGCCAGCTTAGCCCCCGCGTCGACCCGCTTTAGTTTCTCCGCTCGAGCTTTACGCGAAAGACCATTCGGTCCGTCCCCCTCATCACCACCACATCCACTTCATCCCCCGGCTTGTACTCTCCCAAAGCGAAGGTGTAGTCGTAAATATTTTTGATATCGATCTTGCCGAACTTGATGATGACGTCTCCTCCCTTGAGCCCCCCTTTTTCCGCAGGGCTCTCGGGACGAACGCCTGATATCTTCATCCCCTCCGCCTGGCCGCCGAAATCCGGAATGGTCCCCGTGTAGGTCCTCAACCCTTCGCGCTCCGTCAGCCCCGCTTCCCGCGGCCGTTCCACCTGAACGTAGGAGGGTCTCTCTGATGTGGTATCGAGCTCCCATATCACCCGTGCGACGTAACGAAGCACCGTCACCTCGCCATCGCCGTTGATCTTCTCATACGTGTCGCTCGGCCGATGATAGTCGGAATGCACATCCGTAAAGAAAAAGAAGACCGGGACCTGTTTTGCATAGAACGAAGATTGATCACTCGGTCCGAATCCGTCTTTGTTCAGTTTCAGGTCCAACGACGAATCGCTGTCGGCCTCGTTGGCTATTAAGGTGAAACCCGGAGATGTCCCGACGCCGTAGACGATGAGTTTGCGCTCCCGGAGCCGGCCGATCATATCCATGTTTACCATCGTCACCGTCCTGTCGAGCGGTTTCAGGGGATGGTTCACGTAGAATGCCGACCCGAGAAGTCCCAATTCTTCGCCCGAAAAGGAAATGAACAAAAGACTGCGCTTCAGCGCGGCGTGGCGGGATTTGAAGTACTGTGCGAGTTCCAGCACGCCCGCGACGCCCGAAGCGTTGTCATCAGCGCCATGATGGATTGCGACCGTGTCGGGCTGTAGCGATCCGGACCCTTCGCCCCCGTATCCCAGGTGGTCATAATGCGCGCCAACGACAATAAATTCCTCATCCGGCGAAGCGGAATCTCTTCCCGGTACGTACGCAACGATATTTTCCGTTGTACCCTTTTTCTGGACGACGTCGGCGTTGAGCTGAACCGATTCTTCTTCGAGGGCGAAGGAGAACGGCGTGCGTGTCCGATTGATTTGTGTCTGGCACTCGCGGACGGTCTTGCCCGCGGATTTCAACCAGGCGTCGGCGACCGCGCGGGAGACATTGAAAACAGGAATCGTGACGGAGCCGGCAGACGGGTCATAAGGCATCTTGATCAACCGGTCTTCGTCCGCGTCGAGTGGACCAGTTGCGACAAAGACTGCATGAGCTCCCATTTCCTGCGCCTTGGCAACTTTGTATCTGAGGCCCGCAAATTCGCCGAACCTCGAATGAACGCTATCGCCCGCCGGCGAATTGCGGAGCAGCAGGACGGATTTTCCCCGAACGTCGACTCCCCGGTAATCGTCATACGCGAGGTCTTTCGCGGTGATGCCATAGCCGACGAAGACGACCGACCCCGAGTATTCACCGCTTCCCGAGAAGGGGAGGGGTCGATAATCCGTTTCGAGCTTCCACGTGGAGCGTATTCTTCCCGCCGTGCTCCAGAGTCGATTGCCCGGCCCAAGTTCCGTTCGCGCCACAAATTCGAAGGGCTGTCGGAACGAACCGCCGGATGCGGGATACAGTCCGTATGACTCAAATTCATGCGCGATGTATGCGGCGGCCATTCTCGCCCCGTGGGATCCGGAGGCGCGTCCCTCCAAAGAGTCCGAGGCAAGGTACTTGATGTGAAAGAGGATTTCCTCTTTCGTTATCTCGGGGTTGCGTTCAATCTGCGCCGCTGCGAGCGACGCAAGGAGGATTGAGGGAAGTATTATCGCTGTTGTTCTCATGAGACAATCTGGGGATTTGCGATATAGGTGGATGCATCGAATGCCTGACCGCTCATACCCACTCCGTCTTGCGACGCAAGATAGACAAAAAGGTCTGTCAGCTGGCCGGGAGAGCGCAATTTTGAGTGGTCCTCGTCCGGGTATGCCGCTTTGCGCATGTCCGTCGACATCGGGCCCGGGTTGACGGAATTGACGCGGATGTTGAACGGCCGGAGCTCATCTGCCAGGAGCTGCGTCAGCCCTTCGAGCGCAAACTTGGAAACGGCATACGCTCCCCATCCCCGTCTTGCGGCCCGGCCAACCGACGAGCTGACGTTGATGATGCATCCGGATCCTCTCTTTGCCATGAGGGGAATGATGAGGCGGGTGATAAAGAAAGGGCCGTTGATATTCGTCTGGATGGTATCGTCCCATTCCCTCAATGAATACTCTGCGACGGGAACGCGCGTTCCGAGCCGCGATGCGTTGTTCACCAGCACGTCGACCGTGCCGAGCGATTGTACCGCGCCTGCGACAAACCCTTCGACATCATGCGAGTTTGATATGTCACACACGAAGGGGAACAGCGACCCCGGGGGGAACGCCTGACGAATGGCATCGACATCCTTCGCAGTTCTGGCGCACGTGGCGACTCGTGCTCCCTCGGCGACGAATCGCTCCAGGAGGGCCCGGCCGAGCCCCTTTGTTCCCCCCGTGACCACGATCCGTTTGTCTTTCAGTTTCATCGCTTGCACTCCGACATTTGAGGAATGGAATGCCCGTCCCCGTTACGGGTTATCAATCCAATCTGCCGTGAAGACGTTAAATTCGTACCGGCCCCTGGCATTCCTGTCCGAAACGAAAACGAGGTGTTTTCCGTCGCGCGTGAACATCGGAAACGCATTAAACGTACCGCCGAACGTTATCTGTCTGACATCCGAACCGTCGTCCTTCATCATGTAGAGATTGAATCCCCGGCCTTTCGGATCCTTGATGTTCGAGGAATAGATGATTCTCTTGTCGTCGGGGAAAAAGAACGGCGCAAAGTTGGCGGCTCCGTTGTTCGTCAGCTGGACGCGGCCCGAGCCGTCTTCATTGCAGACGAAAATGTCCATACGGGTCGGTTTCACGAGCTGCTGCGCAAGGAGCATTGTGTATTCGGCGACCTCCGCGCTGTCTTTCTGATGATAGGCGCGATAGACAATCCGCTTGCCGTCCCACGAAAAAAACGCGCCGCCGTCGTATCCGAGCTCGTGCGTAATGCGTCGCACGTTCGACCCGTCCAGACCCATCGTGTAGAGTTCCAGATCTCCGTCGCGGGAGGACGTGAAAACGATCTTGTCTCCCGTCGGTGAGATCGTCGCCTCCGCATCGTAGCCCGGGCTCGCGGCGAGCGGGCGAAGGTCGGTCCCGTCCGCATTGGCCGAGTAAATGTCGTACGCATTCCAGACTCCCCACACATAGCCATGTGACTTGTCGGGGCGCGGAATGCATGCCGGGCTCGTTGCGTGCGTCGACGCGTAAAGGATTCGCTTGCCGCCGGGAAAGATATATGAGCATGTCGTCGAACCTTTTCCCGTGCTGACAAGATGCTGGTCGGATCCGTCAATCCTCATCACAAAAATCTGATCGCAGTCATACGGAGGGCGTGTCGACTGGAAGATGAGCAGGGAATCATCGAACGAGAGATATGCTTCCGCGTTCGTTCCGCCGAACGTCAGCTGTCGCACGTTTCGCAGATGACGTTCTTCAGGATGATGAAGGGAATCTGTTTGGCCAAGCAGGAGCGGCGGAAAGAGAAAGGCAAGAAGGAAAGTGCGTTTCATAATTTCACGATTGTCAGGTTGGTGGAGTCTGTGTTGTCCCGGTTTTATGCCATCGCCTTCAAAACGCCGCCATTCGACGCGACGTTATCCGCGAGAAGCCGGGGATCGTTCGTGGGGGCAGTGCAGGAGTATTCGGAACAAACATAGGCGCGTGTCCCGGTTCCGCTTGCCAGCATCTCCCGCACAGACGCTGCCAGCGGGGCTCTGCCGCCCCGACGAAACACGGAGACGATCTTTCCGAAGCGATACGTACTGTAGCCGATGCGGATCAGGTCTTCTGCACGTTCATCATCGGCGATGATGACGACATGGACGGGAGGATGGAGATATTCATGTGCCGCCATGAAGACGGACGACGAAAATCGTCCGTGGAGATGAGGGGATCCAGCGACGGCTTCAAGTGTCTTGACAGCGAGCGCGCGATAACGTGAATCTTCCGTCAGCACGAAGAGACGATTGAGAACCCGTGCCGCAACGGCATTGGCTCCGGGCGTGGGGGAGTCCTGAACGGGTTTGTGTGTCACGCTCAATGATCCGATGGGCACGGAGCGGCGTGGACGGTCGAAGAACGCTCCCGCCGAATCGTCCCCGAACTCTTCAACAGTCCGCTGGACCAGATCGACGGCAATCTGCAGATATCTGCTCTCCTGCGTGCACTCGAACGCATGAAGGAGCGCATCCGCTATTTGCACCTGGTCGTCGAGAAAAGCCTCGTCGCTCTCCGGCCGGTGTCGGATCAGCCCATTGCTGCTGCCGCACTCTCCAAGAATCCTTTCCAGCGAACGGACAGCGAATGTCCGGACATGCTCATCTCCAAACGCCTTGAACGCTTCCAGGTATGCGGAAATCATCATCCCATTCCAGTTGGAATAGAGAGTCCGGTCTACAAAGGGAGCCGATCGCTTCTCCCGTGCATCACGCATCTTCCGCATCGAACCCGCCAGGATGAGACGAACTTCCTGTTCCGGAATTCCGGCTTCACGCGAAATAACATCAACAGATTTGTTGTTAAAGAGGACATTCTGTGCCGGGTCGTGCCGCATTTCTCCCCGTTCATCGAGATGGAAGCGCAGGCGGATAATTGCCAATTCGGCATCCGTGAGAATTTCCCGGGATTGTGCGAGAGTCCATGTGAAATAGGAGCCGTCGTCGGCCGCGGATACGTCGGCGTCCTGGCTGGCGTAAAATCCCCCATGCGCGGAGTCGGCAAAGACTTCGTCGACAAACGAAATGAGGCGAAGGGCGACTTCCTTGAAACGCGCCTCATGGGTTGCCTGATAACCATGAACATAGTTTTCAAGAAGGGACGCGTTGTCGTAGAGCATTTTCTCAAAATGGGGAACGATCCATTTTTCGTCCGTGCTGTAGCGATGAAAGCCGCCGGCGAGCTGGTCGAATATCCCGCCGTCCGCCATAGCGATCAGAGCCGAACGGACCGCGTCGATCATCCACGGCTCATGTGTTCGGTCGAACTGCTGGAGCAGGAATTCGAGAGTGCTGGAATGCGGAAACTTCGGTGCATGCCCGAACCCGCCGTGTTCGGTGTCCACATCCCGCTTAATCTCTTCCAAGGCGCCGCGAATCCATTGGTCTGAAATCTCCGCTGGCTGCCCCTGAGCCGCAAGGATGCGATTCTGCCCTGATTCGACCTGCCGGGCATTGAGAATCGCCTGGTCGTGGTTGGAGCGGTACGCAGCTGCGACGGACCGGAGTACTTCTGGAAATCCCGCCCTTCCATATCGATTGTCGGGAGGGAAGTAAGTCCCGCCGTAGAAGGCTCTTCCATCGGGAAGCAGAAAAACAGTCAACGGCCACCCTCCCTGGCCGGTCATCGCTCCGACAGCGGCCTGATAACGCGCATCAACGTCTGGTCTTTCGTCGCGGTCGACTTTTATCGCGATGAACGATTGATTGATGATCTGAGCCGTTTCATCCTTCTCATAACTCTCTTCATCCATCACGTGGCACCAGTGGCACCAGACCGCTCCGATGTCCAGGAGGATCGGCTTGTCGTCACGCCGCGCGGCGTCGAATGGCTCGGGTCCCCACGCGAGCCAGTTGACCGGCTGGTGCGCCGCCGATTGCAGGTATGCGCTTTTCTCGGAGATTAAACGATTCGACGGTCGGAGATGTCTTCCGGATTGTTGCTCAGTCATGGGCGGGAAACCCGTCAGGAGGGAATGAAGATCAACGGAGTTTTGCCAACGCTTCCTTGAGACTGTTGAAATCTTCGTTGTCCGCGACGCTGTAGTGCAGATTTTCGAATGCGATCAATCCTTTCCGGTCGACCACAAAGACGGTGCGGCGGTTCATCCCGGCTTTTTCGTTGTAGCTGAAATATTTCTGGGCTACCACGTGCAAGTGGTCGCTGACAAGTTTGAACGGGAGGTTGTGATGCATCGCCCACTCGTGATGTGAATAGACGTAGTCGCCGCTGATCGCCAGAATTTCGGCATCCAGCTTTTCCAGATTTCCGAAATCATCGCGCAGGGTGCAGACCTCTTTTGTACATCCGCCGCTCCAGTCCGCCGGATAGAACGCGAGGATGATGTTTTTCTTCCCGACGATATCGGATAATCGGATTGGCTGGCGGTAGATGGAATCTTTCGTGGCATAGGGGAGGGTGAAATCGGGGGCCTGTTGGCCGACGCGGAGAGTGTCCTGCGACTGTGCGACAAGCGCGCATGAAAAGGCGATTGCAGTGACGAACACGATGAAAGATCTCATTTCGTTCCTCCTTGGTTGCAAAAAAAAATACGTTTTCTTGGGCTGAATAGCAAAGAGACGGAATGTGTACAGAGTTCGACGTGGTGCTTCCCGACCAAAAATCGGTGTTCTTCGTTGATTCTCGAAAACGTCTTCAATATATTTGAGCGATGTTACTGACTCTGGCGGCGCCGAGCAGATCCAGCTTCATGCAGGGGGATCCTACCGTCCAGACTTCATGGCGCTCAAACCATCAATGCGCATCAATAAAACGCCCTTGACACAGAACGGCACGATCCTCGCTGAAAACCAGGAGAGGGAGGGATGCACGGGCCGCGAAGGGCGGAAAATTCAGGGGAGGATGAATATGCGGATTCCACGAATAGCGTTGATGGTTGCATCCCTCTCAGCGGCGCTCTCCGGCAGAACGAACGCGCAAGGGACTACAAACCCGGACATCAGTGTGATTCCGCTGTTCCGAATCGATACGAATGACGGGTCCGACCTGCCGGCCAAGCGACAGTTCAGCACACCGCAATTCAATCTTGAGGATTTTGAAGTCGCGATTCAGGGAAGCCTGAATCCGTATGCGCGCGGCGATATTTTCCTCACGAAGTCCGGCCTGGGAAGCGAACCGGTAGAGATTAAAGAAGGGTACGCGACATTTCTCCGCGGGCTTCCGCTCGACCTCAACCTCAAGGTGGGAAAATACCTTGAGGAATTCGGCGACTTGAATTCCCTTCACCCTCATGCGTGGCCGTTCGTTTCAAAACCGTTGAGCTTGGAAAGGTTCACGGGAGACGAAGGGATCAACGACCTGGGAATTGCTGCAAGCACGTTGCTCCTGACGGGGGATGTGTACAGCCGCCTCACCGTTGATGTGATCAAAGGAACTTCCATTGCTGGAATCGACCCCGCCAAGGGATCCCTGTCCGGCGCCGCGGGGCTTGAAGACACAGTGGGGAGCAAGGTCTCTTACGCGAACTCAGCGCGTCTTATGGCATTGTTCACGCTCGACAAGTTCACCGACCTCGAAGTAGGCCTCAGCGGCTTGACCGGTATCCATGACCCGTACCATATGCTTCGATTCTACTACGGAAACTTCGACTTCAAGTTTAAGTGGCGGCCGAGTTCCTCCACGTCGCTTACATTGCAGGGAGAGGGACTGCTCAATCATCGGATCATCGAGTCGACGGCCGGAGTTCAGTCGGCGATAAGTACCAGCGGCGCATACATTTTCGGGGACTTCCAATTTGAGAAAACCTTCAGCATCGGAGCGCGGCTTGACTGGTCGCAATCTCCGTATTCTGCCGACGACAGGGCCCAGGGGGCGGCAGTGTTTCTCGGTTTCTACCCGGTCGAAGAAACGACCGCGCTGCGCCTGGAATACGAGTTCACGCAGACTCAGGCACCCGGCTCTTCAAAAGTGTCGGTCAATAATATCGCACTTCAATTCATGTTCTCCCTGGGACCTCACAAGGCCCATCCTTTTTGACAAACGCAGAGCGATTGTGATTTTGAGAAAAACATTTTGTTTGACGGTGGTGTGGGCATGACAGGGGGAGCGCCGACGAATGGAAAGGTCGTGCTCGTCACCGGCGGCACCGGAGGGCTTGGCTCGGTCCTCGTTGCCCGTTTCAAGCGCGAGGGTTGGTCGGTGTTTGCGACAATCACACCGGGCACACCGCCTCCGGGCGACCCAGGCACCGACGGTTTTCCTGCTTACATCCCCGCAGACGTGACGGACGAGCCGTCGGTCGTGCGGCTTTTTGACGAAATTGTCCGGCGTGCGCGGCGCGTTGACGTCGTCGTCAATACGGTCGGCGGATATGTTGCCGGCGCATCGGTGGAGGAGACGACGCTCGAAGCGTGGGACCTCATGATGAGACTCAACCTGAGGTCGGCTTTTGTGTGCACACGGGAAGCATTGCGGCGAATGAAGGGATCGGGATTCGGGAGGGTGATCAATGTTTCTGCCATGAGCGCCTTGTCGCCGGCGCCGGGCCGGGCGGCGTATGGAGTTTCGAAATCGGGTGTTGCGCTGCTCACCGAAATAGCGGCCCGGGAGGTCAAAGGTACCGGAATAACCGTCAACGCAGTTGCTCCGAGCATCATCGATACACCTGCCAACAGGTCCTCTATGCCGGGAGAGAAGTTCGACGCATGGGTGAAGCCGGATGCGATCGCGGAGATGATACTGTATCTTTGCTCCGAGGGAGGCGGTGCCGTGAACGGAACGGTGCTGAAAGCAGCGGGAGGATTGTGATGCTGGCAGGTCCGGATTGTTTTTTGTACCTTGCCTTCATCGAATATTGAACTCACTGACGGGACCAGGACGGACGATGAGAGGCACACAGGCGAAGCAAGCCAGGGCAGGCAAAAGACGGTCTGCCTTTTTGTTTTACCAGGAGTGAGATCATGACACTGAACGACCGGATAAACGACGACCTGAAGGCCGCGATGAAATCCGGAGACCAGATTCGTCTCAACACCGTCCGATTGATCCGCGCCCACCTTATCGAGCTCTCGAAGCGGGGAACGGGCAAAGAACTGACAGTTGACGACGAAATGTCGGCACTCCTGACTGCTGCAAAGAAGCGCAAGGAAGCCATCGAAATGTACGAGAAGGCCGGCCGTTCAGACCTGGTCAACCAGGAACAGAAGGAATTGGAGATCATCAACAGCTATCTTCCGAAACAAATGAGCAGGGAAGAGGTTGAGGCGGTTGTCTCTCGCATCGTGCTTGAATCGGGAGCTGCGAGCGTCAAAGACCTGGGAAAAGTAATGCCTGCGGCGATGAAAGAACTGAAGGGGAGAGTGGATGGAAAGGTCGTCCAGGAAATCGTCTTGAAGAAGCTCGGAGGATAGACCATGCTCCTCGATATGCTGCTCGGCGTTCCGGTCATCTTCACTTCCGTTCTCGGATTTCGAGACGGGATCGTGCGCAAGCTCGTCGCTATCGGATCGATGGTTGTCGCCCTGGTTGTCGGCCAGCTGTTCATGCGGGATGTAGGCCAGCTCCTGACATCCCTGTTGGACGTCCCTCCTTCCGAGGCCCCCATGAAAGGATTTCTGACGATTTTTTTCGTCATCGTATTCCTTCAAGGATTGATCTATCGGCTCGCGGCAGACGGCTATAAAATCGGAGGTATCGCCGATCGTGTCGGCGGCTGTGCCCTGGGGTTTGGTGAAGGAATTCTCTTCGCCAGCGCGATGCTCATGATCTTTGCCATGGAAGGGGCTCCGTCGCGGGCCACGGCGCGGGATTCACGGCTCTACAAGCCGGTTGTCAATATTGCGCCTGAGATCGTGGATTTCCTTGTGAACTTCGGCCCCGAATCCAAGGATGCCATGAAGGGTCTGGAAAAACAGGGAGTTGAATCTCCCGGAGACGCCTTCAAGAGTCGGTTTAAGGCGCTAGGCGATACTGCTTCTACAGGTAGATCTTCCACGCAGTGACCTCGCTTCCCACTTTGCGCAAAGCCCGGCTCTGAACTCCGGGATCTTATGCAATCCTCGCCGCTCCTGACGGTCTCTGCCGAAGGACTCAAGAAGATCGAGTTCGAGAAAGTCCTCGAGCGCATCAGCGCACACGCAGTTTCGATAATCGGAAAAGAGCGCATCGCGGAAATCGTCCCCCTTCGCGACGCCAATGTGATTGATTTGGAGCATCGCCGGGTCACGGAGGCAAAGGAGCTTCTGATAGCGGAAGGGAGCATCCCGCTCGACGGATTCAAGGATGTTCGCATACCACTGCGGAAGACGGCGGTCGAGAACCAATCCCTGACGGTTCAGGAATTGCTCGACGTTGCGTTCACCCTCCAAATTTCCCGCCTTTTGCATGCGTTCCTCATCAAGCGGAAGGATCGATGCCCCATTCTCGCTTCTTATGCGAGTCAACTCCTCGTCGAGAAGGTCGTCGAGTACAATATTCTCGAAACCTTCGATGCCGAGGGTTCGGTGAAGGATTCCGCGAGCCGCGAATTGCTCCATATTCGGCGGGCAATCGCCGAGGCGTCCGAGACGCTGCGGCGGCGGCTCATGGCGATCCTGCGGCGGGTTTCGAAGGAAGAGCTAGTCCAGGATGAGATACTGACGACGAGGGAAGGACGGCTGGTCATACCGGTCAAGGCCGAATTCAAGAACCGCGTTTCGGGGTTTGTCCATTCCACATCGGCGACGGGGGCGACCGTTTACGTGGAACCGACCGAAGTCCTCGAGTTGAATAACGACCTTCGTGAGCTCCATCTTCGGCTCGAGCGCGAGATATCGCGAATCCTTCTCGCATTAACCAGGCAAGTGGGCGAGATCCGGGAGCCTCTCGCGGAGTCGCTGGAATCGCTCGCAAGAATCGACGCCATCGTTGCCCGGGCCAAGTACTCGATCGAGATACTCGGCATAGCCCCGACGACGAGCCCGAGCCGCGAATTCATCCTCGACCAGGCACGTCACCCGATCCTCCTCCAACGTCACACACGCGAAGAAGTCGTCCCGCTTTCCCTCACCCTGGGACCCGACGAACAGACGCTCGTCATCACGGGCCCGAACGCGGGCGGAAAAACGGTGACAATGAAAACCGTTGGCCTCATATGCGCATGCTATCAGGCGGGCATCCATGTACCGGCTCAAAGTGAAACCACCCTCCATCCATTCGACCGGCTGTTCGTGGACATCGGAGATGACCAATCGATCGAAAACGACCTGAGTTCGTTCAGTTCGCACCTCGAGAGATTAAAAGCGATTCTGGCCGAATCCGATGAACGTTCTCTCGTTCTTATCGACGAAATCGGGGCAGGAACCGACCCAGCAGAAGGCGGAGCGCTGGCGGTCGCGTTTTTGCGCGAGCTTACGGGAAGAAGAGCGACGACGATTGCAACGACGCATCACGGCTCGTTGAAGATTTTCGCCCATGAGACATCGGGCGTTGTGAACGGGTCGATGGAATTCGACCAGGGATCGCTTCGTCCAACCTACCGGTTTCGGAAGGGGATTCCGGGCGGGAGTTATGCGTTTGAGCTGGCGGAGCGGATGGGGATTCCCGGTCCCATCCTGAGCCGGGCGCGAAGTGAATTGGGGATGGAAAAAACTCGGCTCGAGGAACTTCTTCTCGACCTCGAGAAACAAATGCAGAGCTCCCGTCGCATCGCCACCGAGAGTTCTCAGGAGCAGGAGCGGCTCCAAAAACTGACGGCAAAGTACGAGACGAGACTGGACGAGCTTAACCGTGATGCGGCGCTCCTGCGCAAAAAGGCGGCAGCCGAAGCGCGCGAACTGGTCCGGAGCGCACGGGCGCGGATCGAAGAGGCCGTCAAGAGCATCCGGGAACGGGGACACGACTCAGAGGTTGTCAGAGAGGCGCGAAACGTTCTTCGCGCCATTTCCCAGGAAATTCGCGAGCCGGAGACCGCTCCCACCCCGACGGAGGGTCCGCTGGTTGTGGGCGATTTTGTCCGGCTCAAGGAAGGGCATCAGGTCGGTGAAGTCGTCGCCGTTCAGGGCTCCATGGTTTCCGTTTCATGGGGGAATGCAACGCTTCGGGTTTCGAGAGACGATCTCGCGAGGTCGACTCGCACCACGGAACCTATCGCTGCATCCACGTCGGGGTATGAGCTCGAGGGGACCACGGAGCTCGACGTCCGTGGCAAACTGGGAGATGAGGCGATTGCCGACGTTGAACGATTTCTGGACAATGCCTACAGCGCAGGTTTGCACCGCGTGGATATTATTCACGGCAAGGGAACCGGAGCGCTTCGAAAACGGGTAACGGAGTATCTCTCGAAATACCCGCATGTGAAGTCGCACCACCTGGGAGAATGGAATGAAGGAGGGGCGGGTGTGACGGTCGTCGAGCTGGAATAATCGAATGGGATTACCCATCCGGAAAATCCTCATCGCCAATCGCGGCGAGATTGCCGTCCGCATCATCCGGACCTGCCGCGAAATGGACATCACGACTGTCACCGTCTTTTCCGACGAAGACCGCAATGCCCTTCACGTCCGCCTCTCGGATGAAGCGTACGCGTTGACCGGGTCGTCAGCATCAGACACATATCTCAACCAGGAGAAGATTCTTGCGTGCGCCAAAGAGTCCGGCGCGGATGCGATTCATCCGGGGTATGGGTTTCTGTCGGAAAACCCGGCCTTTGCAGAACGTGCAGAACGGGAAGGGCTTGTGTTCATCGGGCCGAAGGCATCGGCGATCCGGTTGATGGGAGACAAGCTGGCGGCGCGGAAGCATGCATTATCGATTGGCGTGCCCGTCGCTCCCGGTACGGCAAATCCCCTGACCGACCACGATGCGGCGGCGACGGTCGCGGCGGAACTTGGATATCCGGTTCTATTGAAAGCGGCCGCCGGCGGCGGGGGAAAAGGGATGCGGGTTGTGCGGAGCGCTGGAGAAATGGCAAGTCAGTTCCGCCTGGCGCAGTCGGAATCGACGGCGTCGTTCGGAAGTGGCCGCCTCTATATCGAAAAATATTTCGAAGCACCGAAGCACATCGAGGCACAGGTCATCGCGGATGAATTTGGGAATGTGGCATTCCTGGGTGAGCG
>DATJYV010000146.1:0-7273 GCA_035499415.1 Bacteroidota bacterium | reverse complement strand
CATCTCACTCGAACCGAAACTTTCTTTGGTGGTCCGATTATTTGGTTCTGAGCCGAACGCCTACCTCTGCGACCCGACGGAGATGATCCGCGACAGCTTTCTCAATAAAAAGAAGTGGGCGGGGACAGCGTTGCCTTCGTTGCCGGAACGGACCAGACCGTGGGACGTTCATCTTCCTTCGCTCCGGGGACTGAAGCAGGATTCCGGTGACGCATCGCTCTCACGGATGCTTCGAGCTCATGTGCCTCAATTAGGGTCGACTCTCGCGCGCGAGGTTCTTTACCGTTCCGGCCTCGACCCCGAGACCTCGGTCGAGGGCATGACCGAACGTGCATACGGGAGATTAACGGATTCTCTCAAGAGACTTCTTGAAGAATTGGCCGGAAGCCCCTCTCCACAAATCTATTTCGACGGGTCAACTCCCGTCCTGTTTTCCATTATCAATTTGGAACACCTTGAAGGGATGCGGGTCGAGCACATCCCGTCCCTTCATGATGCGATTCGCGTGTTCACGGGCCGGACGGAGCAGCGTGCGCGATTTTCGGAATTGAGAAAAGCGGTCGTGGCGCCTCTTCAGAAGGAACTTCACCATCTGGACGAATCCATCGGCAAAGTGGAGGCGCAGGCCGAGCCGCTCGAACGGGCGGATGCGTATGAATCGCTCGGTCGGCTTGTCACCGCGAACCTCCACGCTCTGAGCAGAGGTATGAGGCAGGCCGACCTGCCGGCAAACCCGGGTGCACCGGGCGAAGTGACCACGGTCGCGCTCGACCCGAACCTGACGCCGGCACGGAACGCCGAGCGGTATTACGAGAAAGCGAAGCGCGTTCGGCGAACGGCAGCTGAACATTCGACGAGAGTGAGGGATTTGAGGAACAGAAGAAAACTCGCCGCGACGCTTCTTGAGGAAACCACGGAGATAAACGACGAAGCCGCGCTAGAATCTTTCATGGACCACCATCGGGCCGACCTCGAGAGGTTTGGAATCAAACCGTCGATCAAAAGGAAGGAGAAAGAAGAACGGATTCCGTTCCGGATATTCTCCGTCTCGGGAGGGTACCGGGTCTGGGCCGGTAAAAGCGGGGAGAACAACGACCTTCTCACGACGCGCTACACGCGGCCGAACGATTGGTGGTTTCACGTGAGAGGATTGGGCGGGTCGCATGTTGTGTTGAAGATGGAAAAGGGACAGAGCGAACCGCAGCCGGGGATTCTCGAGGAAGCGGCCGCAATCGCGGCATATTACAGCAAGATGAAAAATGCGAAGATGGTCCCGGTGACCGCGTGCAAGGGGAAATATGTCAGAAAGCCAAAAGGAGCAGCCGCGGGAACCGTCGTGGTCGAAAGAGAAAAAGTCTTGTATGTCGAACCGCATCTTCCTCAAGAGGGCGAGCACGAGTGAAAATAACGCGCACATCCGTCATCCTTTTTTTCGTTCTTGTCGCCGGAGGAATCACTCCGTCGTCGGCTCAGTTCGGCATAGAGCTCGGCGCCGGCGGCGGGGCTTCGATCCCTGCGGCGGATTTTGCGGGAACGACGAGGGGATTTTACTCGGGAACTTCGTACGGACTGGGACCCGGCGAGGGCATCAACATTCGGAGCAGGTTTCGGCTTCTGGGTATTCCGCTCATCGGAGAGATTAATTACTCGCTCATTCCGGGTGAAGGAGATGCCCAGGCGGGAGTCGGTTCAATTTCCATCAAGGACCGGGTCTTTTCAACAAAGGTGGGCCCCGAGTTCACATTTATACCCCTCGGCCTGCCGTTCCACCTCTATCTGGACGCGACCGTCGGCATCAACGATATTGGCGGGGATGTTTCGTTCAAAGGCGTTCCGGGTGTGCCCGATATGGCGTACATCAAGAATGCCGTTGCGCGTTTGGGGGTGGGAGTTTCCGGCGGAGCGGTCGTTCCGCTTAATGAACGCATTCTTCTCGACGTGGGTCTTTCGTACAACTTTCTCAATCCATTTCTGCAGGCATGGGACGATGTTCATCCCTCGGTCGACCAGCGGGTCGATTCATACCTCGCGCTGAACGACGCAAAAGATCCGCTGTATGCAGCCGGCAATGCAACGCATTTCATCAGCGCGGCGCGGAGAGTTAATTTGATGCTTGTTTCCATGGACTTTATGTTCAGGATTTGAGAGGGGGGAAGGAACAGAATCCAGGGGTCAGAAGGCAGAAGTCAGGAGTCAGAATAGTTGAGAGTTATCTGTTCGCTGTCCACCGATTCCTGTCCACTCGTAAGTTGAAACTCAAATCCGACTTAAGCAATTAACAAGCCAATCAATCACCAAATTCTCAACGTCCGCCTCTTATTCATCAACTTCCTCATCTTATCATCATCAATTTCTTCCTTGCCTCTTCGCTCATCATTGCCGGCGTCCATGGCGGCTGCCAGACCAGCCGCACATCCGATTCCATGACGCCAGGCACTTCAGCAACTTTCTGTCGAACGTCATCCGCGATCTTATCGGCGAGTCCGCATCCCGGTGTCGTCAACGTCATCTTCACTCCCACCCAATTTTCCACAATCTTAACCTGGTAAACCAGCCCGAGGTCGACGATATTCACAGGGATTTCGGGGTCGAAGACCTGGCGCAATGCGTTGTAGATGGATTCTTCGGTGAGAGGGCTGGGCTGCAAGGATTCCAAGGTGTTGGCTTTGAGGTCTTGGCGGTTGGCGTGTATGGCGGCATCGCCGCAACCGCACCTCCTAATGTCGTTTCGCTCCGGTGAGCGTCCGCTCCGCGAGTTTCCCGGGAATCTGACCCGCCGGATCGCTCGTCGAACATCCGCAATCGTCCGCGCAAGCGGTCTGCGCCGCGCGCTTGCGCTTGAGGATCGTTTTTCGGACGAGGTACGCCGCGCTTCCTGCAACAACGGCGAGTGCGAGTATTTGCTGAAGTTCCATGTTGATGCGCTCAGACGATCAGAAGCCCGACGCGGTACACCGCGAACGTCACAACGTACGCCAGCGCGGTCATATACGCAATCTGGAAGAGCGGCCATCTCCAGCTGTTCGTTTCACGCCGCATGACCGCGACCGTCGACATGCACTGCATCGCCAGCACGTAATACACCATCAAACAGATCGCCGTGAGAATCGAAAATACGGGCCTTCCCGTCGCCGGGTCGACATCCTGACGGAGATGCTCTCTGAGCGAGACGACGCCGCTTCCTTTGGAATCGTTGATATTATAGATCGTTCCCATCGTGCTGACGAAGACTTCCCGTTGGAGCAGCGAGCCGACGAGGCCGATGCCGATCTTCCAATCGAAACCAAGCGGCCGGATGAGAGGTTCGATCGCATGTCCCGTCTGGCCGGCAAAACTCCTGTTCAGCTGTTCGGCGGCCGTTGCGTGCTCCCGTTTCGGATACGATGCAAGGAACCAGAGGACAATGGAGACGGCCAGGATGAACGTCCCGGCGCGCTTCAGGAACGCGTACGAGCGCTCCCACATGTGAAGGAAAATGGATTTGGGAGTGGGGATGCGGTACGGCGGGAGCTCCAGAATAAACACCGGCGCCTCCCCTTTCAGGAGTGTCTTCTTGAAGAGCCACGCCATGAGGAGGGCTGCAACGAGTCCGAGGAGATACATCGAGACGAGCGTCACGCCGGGCAGTGAGATAAACCCGTAAATATTTCGTTGCGGGATGAACGTCGCAATCATGAGAGCGTACACCGGCAGCCGTGCGCTGCAGCTGACGAGGGGCGAGACGAGCATCGTGACGATCCGGTCCTTGCGACTCTCGATCGTCCGCGTTGCCATCAGGCCCGGAATCGCGCACGCGAACGAGCTGAGCATCGGGATGAACGATTTTCCATGGAGCCCGACCTTGTTCATAAGCCGGTCCATGATGAACGCGGCGCGTGCCATGTAACCGCTGTCTTCGAGGATGCCGAGGAAAAGAAAGAGGAACATGATTTGCGGCAGGAACGTAACGACCGCACCGACACCTGCGAGTGCGCCGTTGACGACCAGGTCGCGCAAATCGCCCGCGGGCATCACATCCACCACCTGGTTCCCCACCCAGCTGATTCCCCGCCCGATAAGGTCCATCGGAACGGTCGCCCACGAAAAGATCGTTTGAAACATCAACGCCATGAGGGCAACGAAGATGAGGAAGCCCCAGACCTTGTGCGTCAACACGCGGTCGAGGCGGTCGCTCAGGCTCGGCCCGGACAGATGATTCCTCTGCACAACACGGTCGCACACCTGCTGAATCCATTGATACCGTGACTCGACAAAAACGGATGCGCGGTCGATGCCGTGCTCATCGAGCCCCTTCCGGCTGCGCTCCGCAAACTCGAGAATGTCTTCCGTCAGCCGGGCAGAATGATTGTTTCCGTCTCCATTCCCGGAAAGGAGGTCGATCGCTTCGTTGAGCGCTTCCGGCTCACGCAGCCCGTGCGCATCCTGGAGGCGGCCGCACAATGCGAGAATGTCGTCTTCAACCACGCGGGGCAAAATCCATCGCCTCTCCCTCGCCGGCATGCTTGTGGTCGCCGCGATCGTCTTACGGAGTTCGGGAATGCCCGTCTTTTTCGTCGCGACAACCGGCACGACGGGAACCCCCAACTCCGTCGAGAGTCGTGAGTCGTCGATCACCATTCCTTCCTGCTGTGCGAGGTCGACCATGTTGAGGGCGATCACGACGGGAATCTGATAATCGAGGACCTGGGCGACAAGATAGAGGTTGCGTTCGAGGTTGCTTGCGTCGACGACGCACACAACGAGGTCGGGCGAAGGCGTATCCGCCACCCGGCCCAGAAGAATGTCCGTCGCGATCTTTTCATCGGGCGATTGCGCGGATAAACTGTAGGTGCCGGGCAGGTCGAGGAGAATTGCTTCGGTCCCGTCGCCGAAAAGAATCTTCCCCTCCTTCTTCTCGACCGTGACTCCGGGATAATTCCCGACCTTCTGGCGCAGACCCGTCAATGCATTGAATACCGTTGTCTTCCCCGAGTTGGGGTTCCCGATGACCGCGATCGTACGCATTTTTGTTTCGACCAGCGGAGCGACCGTCATTGCTCGTCCTTCTCGATCTGCACGGATCCCGCTTCCTCTTTCCGCAAGGAAAGTCGATAGCCGCGAATGAGAATTTCGATGGGGTCTCCCAGCGGTGCAAGACGAATCAATTCGACGTGCGCTCCTTTCGTCAATCCCATTTCCATGAGCCGTTGCCGCAGGGGGGCGGCCGGCGTTGCAATAGACTGAATTGTCCCTTTCTCGCCGGGAACCAGCGTATCGAGCGGAACGATGGGCATTTACTCGTCGACAGTTGAAACGACGATGTCCCGGGCAAGTTCGGCGTTCAGTCCCACACGCGCATCGCACACCTCACAGATCACGCCTCCGTCGCCGTTCATCACACAGCGTATAACGGCGTTCTCGCAGAAACCCATCTCACGCAATCTGCGGCACGTTTCCGGCCGGGACCTGAGCTGAGCGATCCTTACTTTCAATCCCGATTCCACATTCATCAACGTCTGGTTCATCGCAATCAACCTCTTTCGTGGCGCTTGAATTAAGACTAATTTAGTCGGAATATGTTCTTGTGTCAATACGAATGCCTGTTCAAACCTCGAAATTCGGCAATATTAGGAAACGTTCTCGGTTGACTTGGTTCGAACCTTCCGATTTTTGAGAACGTCTTCCAATAATTGAGAAGGCTCGTCTGTCGATTTTTGAATGAAGCCTTAGTGAAAGGGCTGTGATTGGTTAAGTCGGCAATTTTTCCCGAAGTTGTGATCAACACATCGATTTCCGGACTACCTTAGAACAAAAGCGATGCCAAGACTTAGTGGAACAGGAATCAATCTGTCCGGCATGACCGCCCTGGTGACCGGCGGATCGCGCGGGATTGGTGCGGCGACATCCCTCATGCTGGCCGAAGCGGGAGCAGACATCGCCCTGACATATGTTTCACACAGACAGAGTGCGGCTCGCATCGCCCGAAAAGTGAGAGAGAAAGGAAGAGAGTGCATTTCGCTCAAGGCCGATGCTGCGAAAGCCAGCGACATCCGGAAGGCGGTGCGAATGACGATGAGAGAGTTTGGACGCATCGACATCCTGGTCAACAACGCAGGGATCTGGAAAGAGGGGCAGATTGGAAAGATGACCGAGCGGGAATGGGATGAGACGCTCGACGTCAATCTCAAGGGGACCTTTCTCTTCTGCAACGAGGTCGTCCCCATCATGAAGAAGCAACGGGGGGGCAGAATCATCAACATCTCGAGCACCGCGGGGCAGCGGGGTGAGCCGTTTCATTCGCATTATGCGGCGTCAAAGGCGGGCATGATCGGCTTCACGAAAGCAATCAGCGTGGAGCTTGCACCGTACAACATTCTTGCCAACTGCATCGCCCCCGGTTGGGTGGACACCGACATGTCGAGGGAGCCGCTCGACAACCGGTCGAAGCGGAAGCGGATCGAGGCGGAGATTCCCCGCGGCTACATTGCGACGGCCGAGGATGTAGCCGGCGCCGCCCTGTTTCTCGCGTCCGATTTTGCACTCCACCTTGTCGGTTCGACGGTCAGCGTCAACGGCGGGAGCGTGCTGGTCGGGTGAAGAAGGAAAGCAATTTAGTCATTGGGTGATTGTCGATTGGGCCACTGGAAAGTCGCGTTGCCTTTTTGGTTTCCAAGTGCCAACTTCCGACTGGAGAGACGGAATCCGTCTTTGTCCTGATGATTTGGACCTTTGCCCTCAGCCCCCAGCCTTGATGCCGGTGTGTTCCAACTCTTTTGGAAACCGGCAGTTGGCAATTTCTCCCGTCTTTCCAGTTACCCAATTATCAAATTATCCAATTACCAAATCTCCCTCGCTCTCCTCGACATGCCCTTGACTCTCCACATCAAGAACATGGTTTGCGACCGATGCATCCGAGTCGTGCGCGAAGAGTTGTCGAAACTCGGACTCGACGTACGCAGCGTTATCCTCGGTGAAGCGGTGGTGGCTTCGCCATCGGGCCGCATCAACACGGAGGAGGTTCGCGCAATCCTCCGCGCAAACGGTTTCGACCTCCTCGACGATGCGGACGCCCGGACGATCGAACATGTCAAGCGTGCCGCGATCGCCATTGCCCGCGGTGACTCGAGCCGGGATCGACGCTTGAAGCATTCGACAACGATCGCCTCGGCCGTCGGCAGGGATTACAAATCGGTCAGCGCCCTCTTCTCATCGCTGGAAGGGATGACGATCGAAACATACATTATTCTCCAGAGAATCGAGCGGGTGAAGGAATTGCTTCGGTACGACGAGAAGA
>DATJYV010000145.1:0-11044 GCA_035499415.1 Bacteroidota bacterium | reverse complement strand
TCAGATGCTGAAACCCCGTGCCGATTGCACGGGGCAAGCAGGTTCAGCATGACGCTTCCTTACATACGTTAGAGTCCTTTGAACGGAGGACACGACCCCGCCTGGAGTTACCTTGACATTGCTGCCATTAATGGGTAATTTTCTCGATGATTCTGTTCGGTACTCCCCTCCTGTTGCCGAAAGTAGACACTCCGGAACCCGCCTAAGAGCCATCCCATGTCCAAATTCCAAGGGGTTGATTATTACGATCTCGACGCCGAACTCAGCCAGGACGAGCTTCTGGTCCGGAACACGGTGCGGGAATTTGTCGACAAAGAAGTCATTCCGCTTATCGAAAAGAACTATCGCGAAGGTACGTTTCCGCGTTCGCTGATACCCAAGATGGCGGAACTGGGATTGTACGGTGCGACGCTGCCGTCGAAGTACGGCTGTGCGGAGCTGAACAACGTGGCGTACGGGTTGATGATGCAGGAGCTTGAGCGGGGAGACAGCGGCATTCGGAGCTTTGCCTCGGTGCAGAGCGGACTCGTGATGTATCCCATCTTCAAGTTCGGGACGGACGAACAGAAGGACTCCTGGCTTCCGTCGCTCGCATCGGGGAAGAAGATCGGATGTTTTGGGTTGACGGAGCCCGACTACGGCTCCAATCCCGGCGGGATGGTGACCCGGGCGGAGAAGAAGGGGGCGGCCTACGTCCTGAACGGCGCGAAGATGTGGATCACCAACGGAACAATCGCCGACGTCGCCGTGGTGTGGGCCAAGCTTGACGGCGAAATCAAAGGGTTTCTTGTCGAGAAAGGAATGAAGGGCTTCACGGCTCCCGAGATGACGGGGAAGCATTCGCTTCGCGCGTCCGTAACTTCGGAGCTCGTCTTCCAGGATTGCGTCATTCCGGAAGCAAACCTCCTGCCGAAGAGCGGCGGGTTGAAGTCGCCGCTCATGTGCCTCAGCCAGGCGCGGTACGGAATCGCCTGGGGGGCGGTCGGGTCCGCGCTGGCATGCTATGATACCGCCCTCTCATACGCCAGGTCGCGCATCCAGTTTGACAAACCGATCGCCTCGTTCCAGATGACCCAGGAAAAGCTGGTCTACATGCTCAACGAAATCACGAAGGCCCAGCTCCTGTGTCTGCGGCTTGGCCGTTTGAAGGACGAGGGGAAGGCGAAATTCACGCAGATCTCCCTGGCCAAAAGGAACAACGTGTACCACGCGCTCGAGATCGCACGCATGGCCCGGGAGATTCTGGGAGCCAACGGAATCCTGGACGAGTATCCCGTCATGCGCCACGCTGCCAACCTCGAGTCCGTCAAAACGTACGAAGGGACGCACGAGATGCACACGCTGATCCTCGGTGAGGATATAACAGGAATTGCGGCTTTCACATCGTAACGGGAAACACCATGGCGAAAAAGAAGATCATCGGCGAAGGCCTCACATACGACGACGTGTTATTGATTCCGGAGAGGTCGTCCGTATTGCCGCGACAGGCCGTTGTAAGCACACGGCTCACGAAGCGCATTGCGCTGAACATCCCAATCGTCTCGGCGGCCATGGATACGGTCACCGAAGCGGAGATGGCGATCGCGATGGCCCGGGAAGGCGGGATCGGCATCCTCCACAAGAATATGACGGTGGAGCAGCAGGCGGAAGAAGCCGACCGCGTCAAAAGGTCGGAGAGCGGGATGATCCGGGACCCGATCGTTCTCGCGCCTGAGCAGAAAGTCGGGGAGGCATTGGAAGTGATGAAGAAGTACAGCATCTCGGGAATCCCGATCGTTCGCGAAGAGAATCTTGTCGGTATCCTGACGAACCGGGACCTGCGTTTTGAGCCGAACCTGGACCTGGAAATTTCCAAAGTCATGACGAACGGAAGCCTGATCACGGCTCCCGTCGGGACGACGCTGGAAGAAGCCGAGGTCATTCTCCAGAAGAACCGGATAGAAAAACTTCCGGTTGTAGACAAAGCGGGAAGGTTAAAGGGTCTCATCACGTTCAAGGACATTCAGAAAAAGAAGAAGCATCCGTACGCCTGCAAGGATCCGCTGGGCCGTTTGCGGGTGGGCGCCGCCGTCGGTGTCACATCGGATACGCTGGAGAGAATTCAGGCGCTGGTCGCTGCGCATGTTGACGTTGTCGTCATCGATACCGCGCACGGACACTCGGCGGGGGTGATTGAGATGGTACGGCGGGCAAGAAAGAAATTTGATGTCGACTTGATTGCAGGGAATGTAGGAACGGCGGAAGGAACGCGCGAGCTCGTGAAGGCCGGCGTCGACGGCGTGAAAGTGGGGATCGGACCCGGGTCGATCTGCACGACGCGGGTGGTTGCGGGTGTCGGCGTTCCGCAGGTCACGGCAATCATGGAATGCGCGGCGGCTGCCGCGAAGCACGGAATTCCCATCATCGCGGACGGCGGGATCCGGCAGACGGGCGACATCGCGAAGGCGATTGCGGCGGGCGCCGACTCGGTGATGATCGGAGGATTGTTCGCGGGCGTTGAAGAGAGCCCCGGGGAAAAAGTGCTCTACGAGGGGCGCAGTTACAAAATGTACCGCGGCATGGGTTCGATCGAAGCGATGAAAGAAGGGAGCAGGGACCGCTATTTTCAGGACGCCGAAGACGGCATTCCGAAGCTCGTCCCGGAGGGAATCGAGGGTCGTGTCCCATTCAAGGGCAATCTTGCGGACACGGTCTACCAGATGGTGGGGGGCTTGCGTGCGGCCATGGGGTACTGCGGGTGCCGCACGATAGACGAGATGAAGAAGCGCGCGCGATTTTTGCGGATGACGGAATCGGGACTCCGGGAGAGCCATCCTCACGATGTCGCGATCACGAAAGAAGCTCCGAATTACCACCTGTAACATTGCCTGATGGCAACGCAGCGACTGGAAGCGGCACTTCAAATTCTCGCCCGCGCGCGACTGGACGCCCTCTTCGTCAGCCATCTCCCGCATGTCCAGTATCTTACCGGATTCACCGGATCCAACGGGTGCTGTATCGTCACGCGCGATGCGCAGGTCTTCTGTTCCGACGGCCGTTACCTGGCACAAGCCGCCGAAGAAGTGAAGGGCTTCGACGTCGTTATCGCGCGGTCGCAGGTATTGGATGCTCTCGCCAGGCGAGTGCGAATCGGCCGCGGAGCGAAAATCGCGTTCGAACAGGATGCCTGCTCGGTGACCGATTGGCAAGCCCTCCGAAAAGCGTTTTCCCGCGCAAAGCTTGTCGGGACTTCGAAACTCCTGTCGCCTCTCATCTCGCGCAAGGACGAGGGAGAAATATCCCGCATCGCGGAATCCGTCCGTATCTCCGAGAAGGTCTACGAGAAGGTCATACCGATGGTCAAAGACGGAGTGCGTGAGCTCGATGTGGCAGCGGAGATTTCCTATTGGCACCGGAAGTTCGGCGCGGATGCGGATGCGTTCGAGCCGATCGTGGCAAGCGGTACGCGCGGCGCACTCCCGCATGCCCGGGCGTCGGCCAGGGAAATACGGCCGGGCGAGTTCATCACAGTCGATTTCGGGTGCCGGAAGAACGGCTATCACAGCGACATCACGCGCACCGTTTCTCTCGGCAAACCTTCCGCCGAGCTCCTGCGGATGTACGAATGCGTCCGACAAGCGCAGCAGAAAGCCCTGGATGCCATCCGCCCGGGAATGCGTGCCCGGGCGCTCGATGCGGTTGCGCGAAAATCCATCCGAAAAGACGGATACGGAAAGTTTTTCAACCATTCCCTCGGTCACGGTCTCGGGCTGGAAGTGCACGAAGAACCGCGGATTTCATTACGAAGTGATGAAGTGCTCCAGCCAGGGAATGTCGTGACGATCGAGCCGGGCATCTACGTACAAGGGATAGGCGGCGTCCGGATCGAGGACGATGTGGTCGTGCGCGAGCACCGTTGCGAGATCCTCACATCTCTTCCGAGGTCGTTGACGGTGCTATGACGGGGACCTTCAGACGCGTATTGATCCTCGCCTACTACTTCCCGCCGATGGGCCTCAGCGGAGTCCAACGGACGGTGAAGTTTGCAAAGTTTCTGCCAAAGTACGGTTGGAAGCCGACCGTCCTTACTGTCGATGCGGGAAGCTATTATGCGTTCGACGAGTCGCTCCTCCGCGAGGCGGAGGAGGCCGGTGTGCGGATCGTGCGGACCAAATCGCTCGATATGAATCATCTGCTGAGAAAAAAAGGAGTCGTCAAGGCTCCCTCGGAGCGGATGAGGAAGATCCTGCAATACCTCGGCGACCTCATTTTTATTCCGGACACCAAGATCGGATGGAAGCGCCACGCCCTCCGCGCAGCGCGTGAACTCTTCGAGCACGAAGAGTTCGACCTCATTCTTGCGACCGCTCCACCCTACACTGCCTTCCTCGTCGGCGCCGAGTTGAAAAAGCGCTACCAAATTCCGCTCGTCCTCGATTACCGGGATGCATGGCTCGAATATCCCTTCAAGTACTATCCGACCCCCCTCCACCGGTATCTCCACAAACGACTCGAACGAAGGGCACAACGGGCAGCCGACCGCGTGGTCGTGACTCACCGCCGCCTGAAGGAGTGCCTGCTGAAGCGATTCAAACAACTCAGCCATCACGACGTGGTCATCCTCTCGCAGGGATTTGATGTGGAGGATTACGAAAAGACCGACGGGGGCGAAAAACGAACACCGGGGAAGATGGTGATCACACATGCCGGGACCTTCTACGGCCGCCGATCTCCGGGGCCGATCCTGCACGCCCTCGCGAATGTCTTGAAGCACCGGCCCGAGCTTCGGTCGAGGTTTCAATTTGATTTCGTAGGTACGCAGCGGCGCGAGGACGAACAACTGGTCGTCAAACTCGGCCTCAAAGAGAATGTCGTATTTTCCGGCTACCTGTCCCACCGGGATTGTGTCACGCGACTCGTCAAGTCCGACGTTCTCTGGTATGTGAACGACAACGACATGTCGGCCCCCGGCAAGCTGTACGAATATTTCGGCGCGCGAAAGCCGATTCTCGCATCGGTCGTGGAGGGTTACACGAAGATGCAGATTCTTGAATCCGAAGCGGCCGTCTGCGTTCCCCTGCTCGATGTCAAAGCGCATGAAGAGGCGCTGCTCGGGCTCCTGGACAAGTTTGAGAAGAAGGATCTTCCCCGGATATCGGAGGAGTTTTCGGGTCGATTCGACCGCATGGCATTGACCGGAGAACTCGCAAAACAATTTGAATCGCTGATGGATTATGACCGGAACGCATTTGTCCGGGTCGAAGCGGGAACCGCATGAAGGTCCTCGTGATCGGTTCCGGGGGAAGGGAACATGCGATCGTCTGGAAACTTCGCCAGAACTTGCCCTCTGAAAATGTTTATTGTGCGCCGGGAAATGGCGGCATCGGTCGGGATGCGACAATCGTTCCGATCGCTGTCTCGCACATCGGTGAGCTGCTCCGCTTCGCCCGAAACGAGGGAATCGACCTGACGGTGGTCGGGCCGGAACAGCCGTTGGTGGACGGGATCGTGGACGAATTCGAGAGGAATGGAATGAAGATCTTCGGTCCCTCGAAATCCGCCGCTCGACTCGAAGGGAGCAAAGCGTTCGCAAAACGGTTCATGGAGAAATACGGAATTCCGACGGCAACGTTCAGAGTTTTCTCGTCCCGGGAGAAGGAAGCCGCGAAGAAGTACGTCCGGAGCTCGAACAAATCTTTCGTCGTGAAAGCCGACGGTCTTGCGGCCGGCAAAGGAGTTGTCGTCTGCGGATCTCCCGGCGAAGCGGAGGAGGCCATCGATGCGCTCACTTCATCCGAGGACTTTGGCGTGTCCGGCGAGCGGATCGTCATCGAGGAATGTCTGCGGGGCGAGGAGGTCTCTGTTTTTGTCCTTACGGACGGCGATCGCTACGCTCTGCTTCCCCCCGCGCAGGACCACAAGCGCGTGTCCGACGGTGACACCGGGAAAAATACGGGCGGGATGGGTGCCTACGCCCCCGCACCCGTTCTCACCGGAGAACTGGCAACCCGCGTTGAGCAGGATATCGTGCTCCCCGTCCTCGGGGGAATGCGCGAGGAGGGGACGCCCTATCGCGGTTGTCTTTATATCGGAATTATGTTGACCCAGGAGGGGCCAAAGGTCCTCGAGTTTAACTGCCGCTTCGGCGATCCCGAAGCCCAGGTGGTCATCCCTCTTATCGAAGGAGATTTCGGTTCCCTGTTGCTCTCGATCGCCGGCCGGACATTTGACCCGGCACGTCTCCGTCTTCGCGAAGCGAGCTGCGTCTGCGTCGTCCTCGCCTCGGGCGGATATCCGGGACCATACACAACAGGAAAAACCATCCTCGGCCTCGGGAAGTTTGTCCCCGACGACGAATCGGTCATCTTCCACGCAGGGACAAAACGTGTGGGTGATGGGTATCAGACGGCCGGAGGGCGCGTCCTCGGCGTAACGGCGATCGGCGGCGAAGGCGAGCTCGGGACCACCATTCGCCGGGCGTACGAAGCCGTCTCAAAAATATCGTTCGACGGCATGCACTACCGAACGGACATCGGCAAGAAAGCGCTCCATCCGCTCCGCGTCGCATGACCTTCGATGAAGTCCTCTGTCCCCATCTTCTTCTAACATGAACATTCTCATCACCGGAGGAGCCGGATTCATCGGCTCTCATGTGGCAGATGCACTCATCGCTGCCGGACATTCTGCCGTCATCATCGACGACCTCTCCACCGGATTGAAGTCGAAGGTCAACGAGCGGGCAACATTCTACCGGATGGATATTCGGGACCGCGCCGTGGAGGATATCTTCCGCCGGCACTCCATTGACGTCGTGAGTCACCACGCGGCACAGATGGACGTACGGCGCTCTGTCGAGGACCCGGAATTCGATGCCTCGGTCAATATCGCGGGGAGTCTCAACATCCTCGAGTGCGCCCGTCGCTCCGGGGTGAAGAAAATCATTTTCGCTTCGACGGGGGGAGCGATCTACGGGGAACAAGTTCGGTTCCCGGCGGACGAAGAACATCCGACCAATCCCCTCTCGCCGTACGGCATTTCGAAGCTGTCGGTCGAAAAATATCTCTCGTTCTACAGCAACGTTCATCACTTGACCACGATCGTCCTGCGCTACGCGAATGTCTACGGGCCGCGTCAACGGCCGGATGGGGAAGCGGGGGTCGTGGCGATATTTGGGGAGAAAATGTTCAAAGGAGGGACGCCGACCATCAACGGCGACGGAACGCAGACCCGCGACTTCGTCTATGTGGAAGATGTCGTCCGGGCAAACCTCCTCGCACTGAATTATCCGGCCTCTGAGACTTTCAATGTCGGCACGGGCAAAGAGCACGATGTCAACTTTATTTTTCGCGAGTTGAAGCGTCATCTCAGTCCTGACTGCGCCGAACACCATGGCCCCGCGAAAGCCGGGGAGCAGAAACGAAGTGTCATCAGCCCGGCGAAGATCGCACGTATGCTCGCATGGAAGCCGTCGGTATCGATGGACGAAGGGTTGTCACGCACCGCGGAGTGGTTACGGAGCGGCAAGGCGGGACAATGAAGGATGACGATAACGCGACAATGCATGCCGTTTTGAAGGGAGACCGGCGGGCCGTTGCAAGACTCATCACGCGTGTTGAGAACACCGCCCGTGATGGAGACGAAACTCTCCGGGCCGTGTTCAAGCACACGGGGAAGGCGTACCGGATCGGCATCACGGGTCCGCCGGGAGCGGGGAAGAGTACGATTACGAACAAACTCGCCGCGGTCTTTCGCGCTCGCGGTGGAAGCGTCGGCATCATCGCCGTCGATCCGACGAGTCCGTTCACCGGAGGGGCACTGTTGGGCGACCGTGTCCGGATGGCGGACGTGGAGCTTGACGACGGCATCTTCATCCGGAGCATGGCCTCGCGCGGAAGCTCGGGGGGTTTGAGCCGGAAGGCAGCGGAGGCCGCGGACGTGCTCGACGCCGCAGGGTTTGAAACCATCCTCTTCGAGACCGTGGGAGTTGGACAATCGGAACTCGACATCGCCGGCGCGGCGGATACGACGGTCGTCGTGCTCGTGCCGGAATCGGGCGACGCGATTCAGGCGATGAAGGCGGGACTTATGGAAATCGCAGACCTATTCGTGCTGAACAAAGGAGACCGGCCTGGAGCAGACCATGCCGTGATGTCGATCAAGATGATCCTCGGATTTCGGCCGCATAATGACACGACGTGGATGACGGGCGTTTTGAAGACGCAGGCCAACGACGGGAAAGGGATTGATGAACTTGCGGCGGCAATCGACCGGCACCGGGAATTCCTCGTTCAGACCGAATCCCTGGCCCAACGCCGGCAGGCACGGCTTCGGGGTCGAATTCGCGCAATCGTGGAGGCGAAGCTCGACACGCATTTCTGGACTCCGGAACGCTCGCAGGAGCTCGACGAGGTCCTCTCGCGGGTTGTCTCCCGCGAAAAAACGCCGTACGATGTCGCAGACGACCTTCTCGCCCACTTTGCCGGCAGGACGACGTAATGACGAATGACAATCCGGCCGTCGGAACCGGAATCGATTTCCGGTACACGGAGGAAATGGCGCTGATGCGCGACGCCGCCCGAAATTTTGCGGAGAAGGAAATTCGTCCGTCCGTCATGGAGTTCGACGAAGCGCAGAAGTTTCCGCAATCGGTCGTCGAAAAGATGGCCTCGCTCGGATTTCTCGGCGCGTTGGTCCCGACATCGCTGGGCGGTGCCGGGCTCACTCCGAGGGAATTCGTCGTCATCATGGAAGAGATCTCGCGCGTTGACCCCTCCGTGGGGCTGACGCTCGCGGCTCACAGCGGGCTGTGTCTTCAGCATCTGCTCCTCTTTGCGAATGACCGTCAGGCACGACAGTACATCCCGGACCTGGCGGCGGGAAGGAAGATCGGATCGTGGTGCCTTACCGAGGCCTCATCGGGGAGCGACGCCGGAGGCATGAAAACGACGGCGCTTGCCGACGGCGATGCCTATGTCCTCTCGGGGACGAAGTCTTTCATTACCAACGGGTCGTTCGCCGGGACGTTTGTCGTCATGGCCCTGACGGAGCCGTCGAAAGGGAAAAAGGGGATCTCGGCGTTCGTCGTCGAGCGCGCATGGAAAGGTGTATCGGTCGGAAAAAAAGAAAACAAGCTCGGCATGCGGGCCAGCGATACGGTTCAGGTCGTCTTCGACCATGTCCGCGTTCCGCGCGAGAACCTCCTCGGCAGCGAGGGCGAGGGGTTCAAACAGGCGCTGGAGGTGCTCGACGGAGGGCGCATCGGGATCGCCGCGCTCTCGGTGGGTCTCGCCCAGGGTGCGCTCGACGCGTCCATCAAATACTCCCGGCAGCGAAAGCAATTCGGCAAAGCACTGGCGGAGTTTCAAGCGATCCAATTCTCCCTTGCAACCATGGCGACGGAGGTCGAGGCCGCGCGCCTGCTGACGTACCGGGCGGCCCACGCCCGCAGTCGCGGAGAGAATGTCACGTCCCAGGCGGCGAAAGCAAAGTACTTTGCGTCCGAACTCGCCCAGCGGGCCGCATCCGCTGCTGTCCAGATTCACGGCGGCTACGGATTCATAAAGGATTTCCCGGTTGAAAAGTTCTACCGCGATGCAAAGCTGCTGACCATCGGGGAGGGAACCTCCGAGGTTCAAAAGATGGTTATCGCAAAAGAGCTCCTCGCGTAACGTGGACGGAAGCATCGAAGAGACGAAATGACCAAACAATCGCTCTTCGGCATCGTCGGCATTCTGTTTGTCGTCTCCGGCGCGCTCGGCCTGGTCTACCAGGTTGTCTGGTTCAAGTATCTCTCTCTGCTTCTCGGTAATACGACGTACGCGCAGAGCATCGTCGTCGCAACGTTCATGGCGGGACTCGCCATAGGGTCGGCGCTTTGGGGGAGAGGCGCGGACAGAACCCGGCATCCGCTCCGGTTTTACGCATCGCTTGAATTCGGCATTGGCCTCTACGGGCTCATCTACCCGGCAATCCTTCACTTTCTGAAATCTGCCTTCCTTGGCCTGATCCTGCGCTCGAACGACCCGCCCGATGCACCGGTCATCCCCGTCATCAAACTCGTCGTCTGCTTTTTCACCCTTCTTCCGCCGACGATCCTGATGGGCGGAACGCTTCCGATCCTCGTCCGGTTTCTCACGCGGCGCATCGAGGAGGCGGGCAGGGATATCGCGACACTTTACTATCTGAACAGCTTTGGCGGCGTCGTGGGATCCCTCCTGTGCGGGATCTTTCTCATTCGTTTCCTCGGCCTGAAAACAACTCTCTTCAGTGCGGCGCTGCTCAATCTCGTTGTCGCTGCAACGGCTTTTGCTCTGGCCCGAATCCCGGTTGCCGCGATCCGGCCGGCCGCCTCAAGCCGGCGGCGGGGATCGGACTTTTCCCCGAAGGAGCGAGCGTTTGCCCTCACGGTGGCTGGCCTCTCCGGCCTCGCCGCGATGGTATACGAAATCTCGTGGACGAGACTGCTCATCCCGGTCCTGGGCTCTTCGACGTATTCGTTCACCCTCATGCTCGCTTCCTTCATCACGGGTATTACGCTTGGAAGCATGATCGCCTCGACCGCCGCCAACCGGCTGAAGAATCCCGTGGGGCTTCTCAGCATATGTCAGATCGCCATCGCGGCATCGATGGTCGGCATCCTGCCGCTCTACGCCCGCATCCCTTACTGGTTCTGGAATCTCGCATCCATTCTCAACCGGTCCGACGCGACCTATCTCATTTTTCTCGGCCTCGAACTTCTCCTCGTCTTCGGGCTCATGATCGTCCCCACAATTTTTCTCGGCATTACGCTCCCCGTTGCGACGAGCATCGCCTCGAGGGATGTGCGCTCGCTCGGCTCTTCCGTCGGGAGCACATTTGCCGTGAACACCGCCGGGACGGTCGTCGGGTCGCTTGCTGCCGGACTCCTTCTCGTCCCGTGGATCGGAATCAGGCATACGATGGAGTTCGGAGTCCTCGTGAACGGCCTCCTGGGAACGGCCGGCATGATTCTCGACACCCGGTGGCAAAAGCACTCACGCGCTCTCTGGGTTGCGGGGGCCGTCGCGGTCGCAGCACTCTATATTTT
>DATJYV010000144.1:0-4273 GCA_035499415.1 Bacteroidota bacterium | reverse complement strand
ATGAAACGGGGAGTGGGTTACAAGGAGAGAAGTTTTGCATTTCGCCGGGATGACTCGTTCCTGTTGTATACCGACGGGATTGTCGAAGTGATGAACCGGAAAGGGGAAGAATTTGGATACGAGCGACTGCTGCGCTCCTGGTCGGCCGATCGATCCAGCCGCGAAGCGTGTGACCAGATCATCGCGCAAGCGCGGGAGTTCGCCGGGTCGGGGGAATTCAAAGACGACGTAACACTCGTTTCCGTCAATCTCTCCGGCTCGTAATCGGACGCCGGCACAGCCAGGAAGAAGAGCTTGATTTTGGGATGCCGAAGGCATATCTTCTATCCGGCCGTGTACGGGCCGTCGATCCTATGAGCATGTTGACCCTCAATCGCCGCCGCAGACAGCAGGCAGGTTCCCTCCTGGTGCTCCTGTATCTGTCCTGTTCCGCTCTGCTTGATGTCGGGCATTCGCACTTCGTCCCGGACAACGCGGGCGGGATGCGTCACTTCCTGAGTCATGACTGCGGAAGCCGGGAGATCCATGTCCCGATCGGGACAGACGATCGATGCGCGCTCTGCGAGCGGAACCAGCAATTTGTTTCCACGGTCACTCCTTTGCCGATTCCGATTCATCATTCGGAAGCGACGGTACTTATCGTTTTCTATCCTGCGACATCGACCGATGTCGCTTTCGATTCATTCTACAAGCGCGGTCCCCCTCCGGCTCATACTTAGTTCTCCGGTTTATTCATTTCTCATTCTTGCACGCATCGGAACGGTTGCATTGAACCGCTCCCGGTCGGCCGGGGTTCAGGCCGTGCGTCGGGAATGAGCCCACAGCACTCTTTATTGGAGAATTGCGATGAGAATGAAGCAAGGGGTTTTTACTTTTCTGTTGTCTTTTGCATTGATTTATCCGGAGCTCGCGGCCGGAGGGATTATCCCAAAGTCGGATAAACCCCCCCAGGGCGTCAGCTACCGGGTTTATGTGTACGACGGCGGCACGCACGTCGCACTTCAGCTGGCTCGCGTCATTCTCCGGACGGGGACGACGGATGTCCTGACGCAAGTGACGTCTGCGAACGGCTACGCGGCTTTCCGGGATGTCGACCCCGGGTCGTACCAGCTCGCCGTTCATATGATCGGCTATGCCGACGCCGCGCTCAACGTCATGGTCAGCGCGTCCCACGGGCAGGATTCGGTTGCGCTGACTGAATCAGCCTTCGAAGAAGCGGGCGTCACCGTGACTGCATATCGAGAGCACAATCCCACGACGATCGACGTGAAAAGCGCGGCCCAGATATTCAACGCGGAAGACTATCATGCGCCGCCGACTGCACGCATGACCAACATCGTGCAGGAAAACGCGACAGGAGCCGTTCGCGCTCCAACCGGTGAAGTTCACATCCGCGGACATCACGGGGAATTCACGTACTACGTCGACGGCATTCCGGTGCCCCTGGGCGTGTTCGGAGGTCTGAATGAGGTCGTCGACCCGAAAGTCATCGACCGGGCGACATTCTACACCGGGGGATTTCCCGCCGAGTACGGCGGGCAGACCGCCGCGATTATCGACATCCAGAACCGGGTACCTACGGGCCGGTTCCATCTCGATTTCTCAACGTACGCCGGAAGTTACCTGGTGTTCAACGGAGCCGGCATCGCCTCGTCGGGAAAAATTGTTCCCTCCGGGCCTTCGAGCTCCGCGGCAGGGGATACGCTCGGCGGGCGGGTGGGACCGTTCCGCGCATTGAATTCGAATGGACAGACCCTTTCACTGAGCAATCACGTGGGAAACTTCGGTTATTTTGTCTCTGCTTCCCGACAGGAGACGGACCGCCGCATCGATACGCCCACTCCCGTCCTGTTCAACGACCAGGGGACCGATTATTTCTACTACGGGAAGTTTGAGTACATCCTGAACGACGCTTCTTACATCACGTCGAATATCAACTTCGGAAGGACGGACACGCAGGTTCCGTTCGACGAAGTCGAGCAGGGATATTCTCCGGATGAACAAAAGACGTCCAACTCGTTCCAGACGCTCTCATACTACCGGACGCTCTCATCGATGGAAGACCACGAAAGCAATTTGTTCATCGGCGCATTTGCCCGCGAGGGAACGTTGGACTATCTGCCGAGCCTGGAAAGTCCGGTCAACTTCACATTTGCCGGCGATTCGGTGATGTATGCCCTGACGGAGGATCGAACGTTCACGACGGTTGGCGTGCGGGCAAAGTACGATGTCCGTATTTCTCACCAACTCCTCTTTGCGGCGGGCCTTCTCGCTTCATCGACCTCGGGGACGGAAGACTTTACTTCCAGGGATTCCGTCGGAAATGCCGGTCCGGCATCGAATACGAGCTTTAACGGGTCGGATGTGGGGATTTTCGGCGAAGGCGAATGGTATCCGGCAGAATGGACGAGGATAGACTTCGGCCTGCGATACGACGCGCACAAGACACCAGATACAACCGAGACGCAGGTGAGTCCCCGCATCAGGTTCAATTTCTTCCCCGACGCAGTGAGTTCCGTCTATCTCTATTACGGCCGGCTCTTCATGCCGAATAATCTTGAAGGGCTGAGACAGCTCGCTTCCAATGTCTCGGCAGGTGGAGTCGCAACACTTGCGGAGAGGGACGATTACTACGAAATCGGATACGCCCGGGCGCTCGGGTCCGGTGTGCGGTCGAAGGTCTCGCTCTATTACGAGTTCGCCAGCCCCGGTGTTGACGACGAGACGCTTGGGTCGAGCGCTGTCAAAACGCCCGTGAATATCGCGGAGGTTCACACGACGGGACTCGAACTTTCACTCTCGTACGACCATCCGGTCCAGCCGATCTCGGCATACGCGAACATCGCGCTCATTCATGCGTACGGATCGGGAGCGATCACAGGCGGCTTTCTGCCTCCGGACGACGACGGCACGGCGACCGACCTCGACCACGACCAGCGGCTATCCATCGTTGCAGGATTGAACTACCATCCCGCATATTGGTTCGGAAGTCTCACCGCGATCTACGGTTCGGGATTGACGAACGGAGACCCGAGCGGAGCCCCGTTCGAAACGGGCCTTTTCGCTTTCAACCAGGCCGCGCACGTCGACCCGTCCATCATCTTTGACGTCTCGGCGGGCCGGACATTCTCACTCGGCGGGGGTGAAACGCTGGAGCTGTCGCTGTTCATCACAAACCTTCTTGATAACGACTATCTATTGAAAGGAGCGTATTTCAGCGCGGCTTCGTTCGGCGAGCGGCGCAACGTCATCTTCAAGGCCGCAATACATATTTAACCCACGCGCATCGCGGGTCCTGAGGCGAATTGGATTCGCGATGCCCTGCCTTCACAAGACGCCGGGGATGGTGGTTTTGCTCGACACCGCCATCCCCGGCCGTCATGTACTCTGCAAGTCCCGGGCGACCCGGTTAGAACTCGAATACGACGCGGACGCTCCCGTTGATGATGATGTCCCGCGATGAGATGAACGGGGCAGACTCGGTGCCCGATTGTCCCGCAACGGTGAGCGCCTGGATCTGGTTGTTTCGATAGGGGATGGGGAATTGAACCGTCGATTCGACCGTCAACGGGGATTTGACCGTCACCCCCAACAACTCGGCGATGCGGAACGCCCGTATTTTTGCGTCCGCGACGGCGGCAATCTCCGCCTCCGCCTTCCAGTGTTTTGCGTCCCGCAGCATGAAGCTGATATTTGATATCGATTCAGCCTGCTTATCGCTCACGAAGAGAACCGCCCCCTGCAACAGCACGAGGGAATCAAGTCGCACGATGGTTGTGATACGGGCCTTGAAGTCGCGGCTGCTCGACAGAAATGCCTTGTCCGAATTTTCCCCCGTAAAAAAATCCTGCGTGTAAACTGAGGACTGGGGTATCCCCAGCTTCAGGAGTCCCGCAACGATTTCCGACGTCTTCGTCTTTGCGTTTTCGACGGCTTCGCGAAGGGAAGGGCCAAGGCCGAGCACCGTGAACTGAAACGTCGCCCGGTCGGCGGGTATGGTCAGTTCGCTCGTTCCCGTCACGGCGATCGTATGCTGCAGCTTTTCCTGGGAGAACGCCAGACCGGAAAAGATCATGAACGTGAGAAGAAAAAGGATTTTCATTTGGCCACCTCTATTGTGCACGGATCGTGTGCCTGCGCGATGGGCAATCACATCTCGCTTCGTCATGAGCCCTCGTTCGCGTTGGTGGAATTATTCATCGCTCATTACGGAGTACAATAGATCCACGCTTGGGGAAAATCAGCCACACACAGCTTATGTCTTCATTCGTAC
>DATJYV010000143.1:0-8850 GCA_035499415.1 Bacteroidota bacterium | reverse complement strand
GAGTCCGACGACGATCGCCGATAATGCTCCGACCACGACGCTCTTGGGCCGGTTCTTAATCACCGACGTCAAAGGGACGGGTTACTTTCCACCGGCGGGCACGATCATCAAGGTCGTCACGAATAAGCCGGTCGTACCGGGTGTGATTCAGTTCGTTGCGAACACCGCGGCATACGCACCGACGGTCAACAGCACGTCGCTGGCCAAGACCGCCGTCTCGAGCATCAACGTCTTCCCGAATCCGTATTTCGGCGTGAACCCGCAGGAGACCGACAAATACCATCGGTTTGTGACGATCAGCCACCTGCCGGCCGCGGCAAACGTGAAGATCCGGATCTTCAACCTGGCCGGAGAGCTCGTGAGGTCGATTGTGCACAATCCCGCTTCGCAGTTCGAGCAGTGGGACCTCAACAACCGGGATGGCCTTCCCGTCGCCGCCGGGATGTATATTATCCTGGTACAAATGCCGGACCTTCAAGTGACCAAGACCCTGAAGTTGGCTGTCATTCCCGAGCAGCAGTACCTCGACCGGTATTGAACCGAGAAGGCGCTGATACCCGGAAGGCCCGGATTTTTGCACGTCGGTCGGGCGCGGGTCCTGGCACTTGCCTCGATCGCGAAACGCTTTCGAGCGGCTGATACGCTGATCCCGGCGATCCTCCAACCTGGACCAAAGCCGACGATTCGTAACATCAGATGCCGGATCACTTCTCTCGCGAAGTTTCATTCATACTTCGCGGTTTGAGAGGACACTAGGAACTTCTACGTCGCTAAATGCTGGCATTTTGATCCAGCATTCGCTACTATTCGTAGTCGACGGGCGGGCAGGATGGAAGGAAGGGGTGGACATGAAGGGTTGAGGTGACGGAACTTGTTCCTGGCCGAGGATGGTTCTCGATCGACCGTACTCGTTCACAAGCCCAAGAATGAACATTCACAAGCGCATCGTTGTTTTGCTCTTCGTCGTCCTGGCAAACTCCTGGCTCTACGGCCAGGTGATCCGGCCCCGTACACCGTTCATCCTCCATCTTGACTTCGCCCGGTTTCGGAACGACACGGGCTCCACCTATCTCGAATTCTACTACTCGTTCTACGCGGGTTCGATGACCTTCGCCGAACGGGACTCGGCCTTCCGCGGCAGCCTTTTCCTGAACACCGTGATTCAGAAAACGAGTAGCGGGGACACTGTCGTCTCGCGGAGGGAAGTTCTTCACCTCGTGCTGGGTGACACAACCGCGCAGGGATTGCGCTCCGCGTTTGTAAAGCAGAATGGGTTTGCTCTGCCATCCGGGTCGTACCGCCTCTCCGTGAGTGCGTCGGATTCAATGCGTCCCGCCGGCAGAGACAGTCTCTCCCCGACAGTTGCCCTCCCGTCCTACGCAAAAAATACGACCGGCAGCGACCTGGAGCTCTGCTCCGAAGTGAAAAACGCCTCTGCCGTGCCCACAATGTTCACAAAGAATTCGCTCGACGTCATGGTGAATCCGACTCTCGTCTTCGGCGCAATGTCGTATCCCGTCATGTTCTGGTACATCGAGCTCTACAGTCTCGACACCGCCGTCACCTACCAGCTTACCACGCAGGTCGTCGACGGTACGGACGGCACCGTTCAGCGGTCCAATGTGCGACTCAGAAAATTCACCGTCAGAAATTCGGCGGACGTCGGCCACTTCACGGTCAGTTCATTCAAGTCGGGACGCTATCTCCTGCGTTTCGCCCTGTCCGACACGATGAATCATGCAATCTTTCAGACGGAGAAGAAGTTCTATCTGGACAATCCCCAGATCAAGCAACCGGCCGTGGCCGCTTCGACCAATGTCATGATGGAACTGGCGGGATTATCGTCGGGGGAACTCGCCGACGAATTTCACAAGGCCCAGTACCTGGCGACGAACCAGGAGATCAAGACCTTCGAATCGATCGGTTCCACGGAGGGGAGAGCCGAGTTCCTGGCAAAGTTCTGGTCCGAAGTTGAAACCGGACGGGGGATGAACAAGCCCACCGACCGATACGAGTACCTGCGGCGGATCGACGTGGCGAACCAGCGATATCATTCGTTCCGAAAGGAAGGGTGGCTGACAGACCGGGGGAGAGTCTTCGTGGTCTACGGCGAACCGGACGAAATCGAGCGGTATCCCAGCAGCGACAACTCAAAGCCGTACGAGATCTGGCACTATTATCAAATCGAAAACAGCGTGATCTTTGTGTTCATCGACCGTTCCGGCTTTGGTGATTACACGCTCGTGAACTCGACAAAGCGGGGGGAGATCGAGGATGACAACTGGCAGGAGTATCTCAAGTGATCGCGCGCGGGAGATGCCGGCGCTCGCCATCCCGGAGCCGACGGGATGAATAGAAACATACGGTGTACGAGGCCGCATCATTCCGACGAGGGTACCCCAAAGGCGATTCTCCGGAATAACTTTTCGCGGAACATGAAGCACGCAGGAGCATGGAACCTCTCCTTGCTGTAATTTTCATCGCCGATTTTTTTTCCCCCTTCCCGCAATCCCCCGCTGATACCCTCTTCGTTGAACAGAACGCCTTCGGAGTGTTCCAGCATGCTGCGAAGATGGCGCTCCTGCCCGGCGGCGGATTTCTCGTTCTCGACGCCGGAGCGAATGCGGTCATCCGGTATGACCGCTCATTTAACGAGGAGAGCCGGGTGGGCGGATTTGGTTGGGGTGAAACGTCGTTCGACCACCCCAGCGGTCTCACCACGGACGGCTTGAATGTCTACGTTTCGGACGAGGGGAATCACCGCATCCAACGGTTCGACCGGTTCCTGCGGTTTGTCTCGTCGCTCTCGACGCGCGATACGACGTATCCGCCGGCGCGGTTTGGCTATCCTGCCGGCGTGGCCCTGTCGCCCGACGGCGACCTCTTTATCCTGGACGGAGAAAATCTTCGTGTCGTGGTCTTCGATGCCGGGTCAACCTATGAGCGCACGTTCGGCGACGCGAGTTCGAACAATCAGCAATTCCGCAAGCCGTTCAAGATCCAATGCGTCGGCCGGCGCATCTACATTGGCGATTCGGACCGGATTCTCCAGTTCGACCTGTTCGGAAACCCGTTGCGCGTCTTTGGCCCGGGGGTTTCGACGGGTTTCGTCAGTTTTTGTGCGAACGATTCGTGCGTCGTCGCGGCAACCGCGGATTCTTTGATCTGGTTCTCGACCGACGGTGCTCCGCGGAACTCCGTCCCGATCGCATCGATCATTTCGGACGTCCCTCTTCATCCCGTCCAGGACATCGCTTTGGATCGAACGACACTCTATCTCCTTACGCCGGAGAAGCTGGTCTCCTTCGACATTGAGCCGGCGAGCACATCGAAGGAGCGGTAGATTCGATTGACATTACGCGCGAATTCGGCTATTTTTTTAACAGGATTACTTGAACTAAAATCATTTTAATCGGGGAAGGATGGTACGCTATGGCTTCAAGAAGTGTGAACAAAACGATTCTAATCGGAAATCTCGGAAAAGATCCCGAGTTGCGGTACACGAGCGCCGGCGTTGCCGTCGTCACGTTCACTCTCGCAACGAATGAATCCTGGAAGGACCAGGACGGGAACATGCAGGAGCGGACGCAGTGGCACAACATCGTGGCCTGGCGGAAGCTCGCGGAGATCGTGGGCGAGTACTTGAAGAAGGGGAGCAGGATTTATGCCGAGGGGCGGCTGCAGTACCGGAGCTATGACGACAAAAACGGCGTGAAGCGGACAGTGACGGAAATCGTCCTTGACCAGATGCTGATGCTCGATTCGCGCGGAGGAGGGCAATCGATGGATGCAGGAGCTCCGCCTGCCGCTTCGGAACCTCCGGCGGAAAAGGCCGATGACCTTCCCTTTTGAGGGCAACCGTACGACCCGGAGATCAAGGTCACGAGCATGAAATCAGCCGCACGGATACCTGTGACTCTGGCGTTCCTCGCCTTATGGGCCTCGCCGAACGCGCCGGGCCAAATTCCGCGTCAACCCGTTGCCGGAACGCATGGAATGGTTGTCTCGGCTGAAAGGCACGCGTCCCAGGCGGGCGTCGAAATTCTCAACGATGGCGGAAATGCGGTGGATGCGGCGGTCGCCGTGGGCTTTGCGCTCGCCGTCACGTATCCGCAGGCCGGCAATATCGGCGGGGGCGGATTCATGGTCATTCGGTTCAGCGACGGGAAGTCGACGACTCTCGATTATCGCGAGAAGGCACCCGCTGGCGCAACGCGGAACATGTATCTGGACGAAAGCGGAAATGCCGTCGCAGCGCGCAGCCGCGAGGGCTATTTCTCCGTCGGCGTTCCGGGGTCCGTTGCCGGCATGCTCCTGGCACTCGAGCGCTACGGCACCATGAAGCGCGAAGCGGTGATTGCTGCGGCGCTCCGGTATACGCGCGGTTTTGCGATCAATCGAGTTCTCGCACGCGACCTCAACGGGGAAGCAAAACGTCTTGCACAATATCCGGGAACCAAAAAGTTGTTCGTTCGTTCCGACCGCCCCTTTGTGGAAGGGGATACGCTCGTGCAACCCGACCTCGAGAAAACGCTGGGCAGAATTGTTGAGCGGGGCACAGCAGGGTTTTACGAAGGGCCGACCGCGGATGCGATCGTTGCGGAGATGGCACGCGGAGGCGGGTTGATCACGAAACGCGACCTTGAGTCGTACGGCGCCGTGGAACGTCCGCCCATGAAGGGGCGTTATCGCGGCTACGACATCATCTCGATGGGGCCGCCAAGCTCCGGTGGGATCATGCTCATCCAGCTGTTGAACCTGCTCGAACGCTACGATCTCGCCGGCTCGGGGTTTGGATCATCAAGGACGATTTCGCTGATGGCGGAAGCGATGAAGCTCGCCTATGCCGACAGGGCGGAATTCATGGGAGACGCGGATTTCTCGCCGGTGCCGACGGAGCGGCTAGTTTCGAAGGAGTATGCCGATATCCGGGCACGCCTCATCGATACTCTCGCGGCGACGCCCAGTTCGAAGATATCGCACGGCGCGATTCCGAGGGAAGAAGGGACGCACACAACGCACTACTCGGTTGCCGATCGGTGGGGGAACGTCGTGAGCGTGACGACGACGATCAACAGCGACTTCGGTGCGGGGATCGTGGTTGACGGTGCCGGATTTTTCCTCAACAACGAAATGGATGATTTTTCGGCCAAGCCGGGAGTTCTCAATCAATTTGGCCTCCTCGGAACCGACGCCAACGCGGTTCAGCCGAACAAGCGCATGTTGAGCTCGATGACGCCGACGATTCTCGTGAAAGACGGCAAGCCGTTCATGATCATCGGCAGTCCGGGCGGCGCCACGATCATGACGACAGTGCTGCAGGTGGTCGTCAACGTCATCGACCACGGCATGAATATCCAGGAAGCGATCGACGCGCCGCGCATCCATCACCAATGGTATCCGGACCAGTTGATGTATGAACACCAATCTCTGCCGCAGGACGTTGTCGACAATCTCAGGAAAAAAGGATACGACGTCGTCGAACGCCCCGGCTACCAGGGTCTCGCCCAGGGAATTGTCATCGACCCTCGATCAGGCATTTTTTACGGTGCGACCGACCCCCGGGGCTCGGGAGCTGCGATCGGATATTGAGCTTGACATTCTCACGAGATCTTGCTAGTATTTAACAGTTTCATTGTTCTTTACAATTGATTGTTCTGGTGT
This sequence comes from Bacteroidota bacterium, assembly GCA_035499415.1. GTDB lineage: Bacteria > Bacteroidota > Ignavibacteria > UBA10030 > UBA10030 > DATJYV01. The sequence goes on along the minus strand of DATJYV010000143.1, from coordinate 3,186 downwards.
CTCGATGACGGAAACTTCCTTCGTCGGGATGAAAAGGGAATTTCGTCCCTCCATTTTTCCGGAGAAGTCGAAAGCTGCCCCGCAACTGTAGGTGAGAGAGGCCTGTGAATCCACTGCGGCGATGTTGACCGCGGGAAGGAACGGGGTCTCAGAACTGCTCACGAGCCAGGAGACCTGCCAGAATTTCGATTCAGTCGGTAACCTTCGCGGGAAGGAATTCTGTTCGATCTTTCGGACCATTCAGGCCCCATCCTTCTTTCAAGGTTGGGGCATTTTTCTTTTTACGCCTGACGCCATGCTCTCCCTCAAACAAACATTCGGAGAATCCACGTGAGACATTCATTACTCATCCTTGTCGTCGGGACGATCCCGGCAATTGCCCGACAATCGGAACCGGAAGATACCTTGTCTCACTGGAGCGTCCCGGAGGTGATCGTGACCGCAACGCGTGAGAGAATCCCGGCTGCAGATTCCCCATCACCGTACGAACTTCTCGGTGCATCGGATATCCGCACTGCCAACGGAACGACGGTGGCTGATCTGACCAGGGATGCCGCCGGAGTATTTCTCCAGGACTACGGAGCCAGCGGCGCTCTTAAATCGATCTCACTTCGGGGTCTCGGTTCGGAGCAGACACTCGTCCTCGTCAACGGTTTGCGCATCAACAGCTTCCAGAACGGACTCGTCGACCTTGGCCTCTTCCCCCTCGCCAGCGTCGACAAAGTCGAGCTTGTGCAAGGGGGCAATTCGGCGCTCTATGGGTCCGATGCGGAGGGGGGAGTGTTGAATATCCTGACGAGAGCAGCAACCGGTCCCGGAGTGAACGTACAGGCAGGCGGTGGGTCGTATGGTTATCGCAGCTACCTGGTTGAAGGATCCGAAGGGAACGCCGGATACGGGATCGTTGCTGGTTTTGGCTATGAAAGCGGACGCGATAACTATCCGTTTGAGTCGCATCGACCGAATTCGCCCGACACCTCCATCTCGCGCGACAATGCTGATTTCAGGAAACATCAGCTCTATATCACTGGCAATCTTGCCGCCGATGACCTGACCCGCATCGTCCTCTCATCTCTCTACGTTTATGAAGATCGAGGCGTCCCCGGCCCGGTATCGTATCCATCCCCGCTTGCCCGTGAACAGGACGATGACGTGACAACGACGGCGTCTCTCACCCGCACGTTGGCTGGCGCGGCAGAGTTGTCACTCTCGGCCGGGATGACGTACAGCCTGGAGCATTATTCCGATCCGGATTTTGAGTCGTTTGACTCCTACAAAAACGACTACTTTTCGGTGAACCCCGAACTCCGGGTTCCATTGGGAGAAGAGCAGCGGTTTCTGCTCGGCGTGGAGTTCAGTGAGGGCTCCCTCGAGTCCAATGACTTCGAGGGAGAACCGCGAAGGATAGAACGGGCCGGCTATCTTTCCGACCACCTGCTCCTGGAGCGCGATGCCGGGATGTTCGACCGCCTCTCGCTCTTTGGCTCCGTGCGATACGACGACATCTCGGACGTCGGTAACGCCTGGAATCCCAGACTGGGATTTAACCTGCGACTCGTGCCGGTCGGCGACCTTCGGTTGCGGGGAAGCTGGGGGTCGAGTTTTCGGGCCCCGACGTTTAACGACATGTACTATCCGGGATTCAGCAACCCCTCCCTCAAACCCGAGCGGTCCTCGACGTTTGACGCCGGGATTACAGCAGGCGGAGAATGGGGGGGGTTCCATTCCATCGAACTCGGAATCTTTGACCAGAGAACGGAAAACAGGATCGTCCTCGACCCGCAATCGTACATCCCGTTCAACATCGGGATCGCGCATGCAGACGGTCTCCAGGGCCGGTACGAGGGATATTTTCTTTCGGACCGGATACGGCTGAAAGCGAACGTGAATCTTGTCGACGCGCGCAAGAAAAATAAATCGTCCCCGACGGATTCGACGTACGACAAACGGCTGGTGTACGCCCCTTCCCAGGAGGCAAATCTGGGTTTGACCGTGGTCGAGGGGTTCATTTCCTTCAGCGTCCGCTATTCCTTCGTCGGGAATAGACCTGCGACCGAAGATAACTCGGTCCTCCTGCCGGCATTCAGAACCATCGACTTCAACGTCGTGGCCGAACAGGGCATAGGACCATTCCGGACGACGATCAAGGCGGAAGTCGAAAACGCCTTGTCGGAAGACTATGAGATCCTGCCTGATTACCCGATGCCCGAACGAACGATCCGGCTGTCAATCGGGATCTCGCGTTAACGGTTGAATAATCAAATTCCGCGTAGTACATTCACTCACGCCCACAATCGGAGGAGTATCAGATGAAGAGATTACTGTTGACCATGGGGTTGATTCTTGCGGCCGCCGCAACCCGATTATTGCCCCACCCGCCGAACGTCACCCCCTTGGCTGCCATGGCTCTCGCCGGCGGAATCTATCTCGACAAACGCTTCTCCTTGATTGTCCCAATCGCCGCGATGTTTCTCAGCGACATATTCCTCGGCTTTCACCAGACCATGCCGTTCGTCTACGGAAGCTTCCTGCTGACAGGGTTGGTCGGATGGATGGTGCGCCGCTACAGGAGCGTGGCCTGGATTGCCGGAGCAGCGATTGCCAGCTCAACGCTCTTCTTCGTCGTCACGAACTTCGGCGTTTGGATCCTCGACTCGGGCGCATTCTATCCGAAATCGCTTGGGGGACTGACCGCATGTTACGTCGCCGCCATCCCATTCTTCCGGAACACACTTCTCGGCGATCTGTTTTACACGGCGGTCGTGTGCGGTGCGTTTGAGCTGGCCGACCGCATCCTGCCAGCTGCAAGCGCCTCCCGCGTCTCCAACAGCTGAACAGGCGCTCAGACATCTTCGCAGTTCCAACGGGGCCTCCGCCCGATCGGTGGCCCCGTTTCGTTTTCCCCGAAAAAGCTACGTGTCATCCCTCCGTATATTTCTCACGGGCAAGAATCTCCACGGCGAGCTCATTCCTATTCCCGGGGTGAAACTTCCGAAATCTCGGAAGCGATGGAAATTTCCTTTCGGTTTTGGCCCGGTTCCGGCGGGTTTTCGTGGAATGAGAATTGCCTCTTCAGGGGCACTCATGCTAACTCCAAGGATTTATCCTATCTTGGCCTTTCTTCAACGGGCGCCTCTTGTCCCGAACTTTCTACTTACAGGAGATTGAACATGTCAGACTACGTCA
>DATJYV010000142.1:0-17590 GCA_035499415.1 Bacteroidota bacterium | reverse complement strand
TGCGCAAACTGGGACGAACGCAGCAGGAAGCGATTACATCACTCAGAGGAAGATTCTATGGGAGACGGGGGGGAAATTAGCATGGGGCATTCAGGTAAGAGGGCTGATGATACGGCGGTCGGCGTGTCGTACTCGGGGAGGGTCAGAGGAACCGGGAAGGTGGTCAGGTAGGTTATGAGGAACGTAGTGGCATCAACGAGAATACGTTACGGTCACCGGTGTATTTCTCAGCAGATGAAGCGTGAACCAGTCGTACGTCATGCCTCCAAGTTTCCTTCTTGAAATGACCGGACGCGATGACTCCTGATCGCCCGTACGATGAGATGCAATCGTCACCCCGAGCGGTGATTCGCCGTTCACTGCGGGAATCATGATCGTGACACCTTGCACGTCGTTGTGAGAGGTAATGACAAAAGAACCCTTGTGCGTCCGAGGATCGTACGTCACATTCTGGAGAGAGAGATTGTGTCGCGCCTGCACGAAGTCGAGCCAATGCTCCGCAGAGATCATTGGTACTTTCGATTGAGCCAGGTGGTCAACGGTCGGAGCGAACCAATCCCACGTCAAGGGAACGGTGGCCGGCCATCGAAAGACGGAGTGCTCAGGGTGAAAATTCCATACGAGTGCAGTGTGATACTTGTTTACGCTCTCATCGATGAGAGTTCGATTCTTTTCGGTCAATGTTGATATCGTGGTGCTGTCGTTTGGAGGGTCGGTCGTGTACATGCCACCGATCACATCATCTTCTACTTGAGTCAATTGCTCAAAAATATCGATCAACGCTCCCCGGTCGTTGATGTATTTCATCGGTTGTCCCGACCCATTGATGTACCCGAACCCGGTCGGAGTCCTGAGGGAACGGCCATTGGGGATAGCGAAAAGCTTGCGGGAATCCATGCCAGTGACCGTCAGGTCCATCTTGAATCCATACTGGGCGAGGAGTTGCGCCGTTTCGCTCCATCCCCACCAAACCAAAAAATGGTTTCGGCTGACACGCGCAGCCCGTCCGACCTTGTCATGAAAACTCCTGGACGCATAGCGGACTTCCTGTTCGAGTTCCGAAAGGCCGGGTCGGATGAAATAAGAAGGGGAAAACCAACTGGCAATCCACAATTTGATTCTCATAAAGAACACATTGCCGATCCTCGGATAGTAAACATGTGGTTCCACCGAATGACCCATGGCGACAAGGAGGGAATCGAAACTCGGGCTGAGGGCGCTTGGATACTCAAAAAGAGAATAATCACCCCCTCTATCGTGCACGTAGTCCGTCAGATGCCTGATCTCTGACTGTGATGATATCCCATGGGAGTCGCCGGTCACCAGAGCTATGGCGGGAGATTCGTCGGGGAAATACCACACCCGCGGGAGAACCGTCTCCTCGTCGAGGAGGCTGTAGATCAGCTGGATGAACAACTTTTGTTGTTCGTCAGCTTGCGGAATCATCAACTTCGAATAGTCGAGGGTATGAAAGTAAAGGTCGGCTGTCCTGAACACGCCATCGCCGTCAGCATCCATGTCCGCGGAACGTGACCGCACATGCCCTTGTCGGGTGAAAACAATCGACCGGCCGAGGTCGTAGGAAAAAAAGGCGCTGGTACCAAGGCCAAAGCGGTTTATTCCTACTGCCGCGTAGGGGGTCGAAGTAGAGTCATCGAAGTAAATATTGGCCACGCTAACCGCATGAGTAGGTTGGAGGAGGGAAATTCCGCCGTGGCATTGCATTGGAACAGACGAAATGCCGGCGCCAACGCGGTTGCCGGGATTGGCCCGGAGATAGGAGGACTCAAGAATCTCATTCGATGATCGGACGCCGAGCAAGGAGTCGTACGCCGCCCCGGGATTGAGAACGATCAAGCGCCCTCCCTGGCGAACATACTGCTCCAATATTCCCCGATAACGGGAAGGAGCGGCGCTGATAACGAGACGATGTTGCCGTAACAACGCGCTATCCAACTGGTCAGTGGACACGTCGATGGATTCGAAGGAAAAGATGCCTTCTGTCTTGAGAATTTCGGTGACATATCTCGCGAATACATTTGTGTCCGCCATATCAAGCACGACGAGTATCGGCTGGGTGTGGAGTTGAGCGCGAGCTTTCAAGAAGAGATCAGCTCTCTGGACGGACAAAGGAGTCAAGATGCTATCGATTGAAGGAGTCCAGTGGGCCCATACAAGCACAATCAGCCCAAAGACAAGAAGGATCAGGAGGGTTGCTCTGATCAATGAAGTGATTCGCACGATGGATTCTGCAGGATGAGGGATGGAATGATTTGCCGGGTTGAAAGAAGAAGGTATGCAAGGCGGTCTGGAAAGTCAAGGAATGGAGTTCCTGCTGGCCCCATCCATGATTTGTGTAGGGAAGTAATGGAATGGATGTCTATGCGATGTACAATGCGCGGCAATAGATGAACCGGGCGATGCAAAAGGATTCGAGGATCGAAAAAATCGGTGTGATCATCATTCTAGCCGGAGTAGCGATTCGAATTCCGTTCTTGTTTTTGCCGTTGACTTATGGTTCAGATGTTTGGCGTCAAGCGGATACTGCATCCATTGCCCGCCATTTTTTTATCAATGGTTACAATATACTCCATCCACAAATCTACTGGGGGGGAGCGGGTCCGGGGTACGTCGAATCGGAGTTTCAATTGTATCCATTCATCGTTGCCATCTTGTACAAGGTTTTTGGAGAACATCTGTTGTTGGGCCGCCTTGTGTCCCTGCTGTTCTCCATCGGTACTCTCAAAGTATTCCACTCCATGGCCCGAAGGGTCATCGGTGAAAGCGGCGCGTTGTGGGGCTTGGGTTTTCTGACGATTGCACCAATCTTTATCAGGTACAGCGTAGCATTCACACCGGAATCAACGATGATGTTCTTTTATGTCGTGAGCATCTCCGCCTTCATTCAATGGCTGGACGATGACAGCAACCTGTCCTTGGTTGTCGCGGCGATCTCGGCCTCTCTGGCAGTTTTGGTGAAGGGCACGCCCATTCAGCTCGGTGTGCTATTCATATTGTTGGTATTTTTTCGCAAACGTTGGTCCGTCTTCAGGCGATGGGATCTATGGGTCGCAGCGATCGTCGGCCTTCTTCCACCTGCGCTGTGGTTCTTGTACGCCCGGAAATTGTATTTGACATATGGGAATACCTTTGGCATACTTTCAGGCGGGGATAGCAAGCTGGGGGGTCTAAAGTATTGGCTGGACCCCCATTTTTATGTCAAGACTGCCAGCCTTGATGTTGTGTGGATATGTGCGGGAGCCGGCGCAGTTGGATTCGCGCTGGGGCTGGCTTGGGCATTGAAGACTGGTAAATACCACTTGCTCATGGCGGGGATGATCACCTTGTTCTTGTATTATCTTGCTGTCGCCCGTTATGCTCAGGAAGGTTGGGGGATTCAGTATCACATCTTTGCAGTTCCATTTGCTGCGTTAGGTATTGGCATGGGCATGGATTGGTTGGATTTGCGCTTTCACAATCGGAAATCCATGGTGTTTGCCTGGATGATCGCCGTTGCGACGCTCGTCGGAAGCAGCGTATTGTATTTTCGAATGATGAGTGATGAGGGAAATGCAAAGGGGAGAATGCTGATTCATTGTGCGGAGGCGGTAAAGAGGATGGTTCCCGAAGGTACTCGAATTGTAGTGAGCACAACCGAGCTTGCGTTGGAAAATGGTGTTCCGAATAATTATGAAGAGCCGAACATATTCTTCTACTCAGACAGATACGGATGGAGTCTCCCGGCGGACCGGCACGATCCCGATCTCCTTGAGAAGTACCGTAAGATGGGAGCGGGATATTTTGTCATCTATAGCCGGGAGTTACTGGAAGCAAATCCGAGGCTGGCACACTACCTTGAAACCCAGTGTACACAAGTAGGCCCCGGCATTGAAGCTGGATGCGGTATTTATCTACTGGGGAAGAAGGTCGAAATGCAGGCGCCAGTTTGAAGGGTTATCACAAGTATATATTGAGCGGACTCCTGACGCTCCTCTTCTTGTATCTTGCTTTTCGAGGAACCGACGTGAGGCGCTTGGTCCAGGCGCTGGGGGAGACAAACTACTGGTGGGTGCCCATCATGGTTTCGCTCATTCTGCTCAGCAATCTGTTCCGAGCCTGGCGCTGGCGCTTCCTTGTTGATCCCATAAAGGCTCAACTTTCTCTCGAAGCGCTCTTTTCAGCTGTGATGGTCGGCTATCTTGTCAATAATATCGTACCGCGCGCTGGTGAGCTGGTTCGACCCGTGCTCTTGGCAAAGCAAGAGGCACTTTCTACCAGCGCGGTGATTGGAACCGTAGTGATGGAGCGCGTCCTCGATATGGCATCCCTCCTGGTCATCGTCATGGCATTGCCTCTCGTGTATGACGGGCCCTTGCGAGAGTCGTTTCCATGGTTAAGCCAAACGGCGCAAATCACGGCGGTGCTCCTTTGCTTCTTCATCGTTGTCGTAGCAGTCTTTATGATGCGTCGTGAAGTTCCTGCTCGTCTGGTGAGCATGCTGACGAAGCTCCTTCCATCGAAGATCTCAAACCGATTGGGCCAGATAGTGGACTCGTTTCTCGATGGATTCCTCTTTGTCACCCGACCCCGCGCATTTGCTGGTATTTTGCTGTCCACGATTCTCCTGTGGCTTGCGTATGTTCTCATGCACTATGCGGCGATACACGCGTTCCACCTCGACCGAACACTCGGGATGCGCGCCGCCTTTGTTGTGCTGGCAATTTCGAGCATCGGGGTTGTCCTTCCGACTCCGGGGGCTACCGGTACGTATCACTTCTTTGCCATGCAGACGTTGCTTCGACTCTACAACGTTTCGAGTGATACGGCCCTGAGCTATGCAACGTTGACGCACGCAGTGACATTTTTCACGGTGACGATTCTCGGCGGATATTATCTCGTTCGGGATCGCATCGGTATTGAACAGATTTTTTCCTTGCAGCGCAGACACCATCCATGAGCCAGCGAAGAATAGTGGCGATAGACGCAACACGAGGGGCGGCAATGCTCTTTGTGTTCCTGTCCCATTTTTCCATTTCTTACATGCGGCTTGCAGGTCACCTCAACCTCGTTGTTCTCCTGTATCGAATTTCAATGGTGGCTTCCCCGACGTTCATGCTCATCAGCGGGATCATCCTTGGATACCTGTTCGAAACGCATAAGGAAAACTTTCAACCGATTCGGAGGACCCTCGTGGGGAGAGGAATATTTCTTCTGACGGTGGGAAGAGTACTTATTTTGATCGCTCATATTCCTTTCGCCGGCGGATTTCGCCAGGCGTTGACGTGGGGGTTTATTACGGACTCCATTGGCGTCAGCGTGATCTGCGGAACGATCGTCATAGGTCATCTCCGATCTCTTCACCGACTTTTCCTCGGCATCTTCCTTTATGTCATCAGTTGGTGGATGATTCTGGTGTGGTTTCCGGAGCCGACCGTATTGCGCGCCGTCAAATACGTCCTCTTTGGGCCTCTGAGCGGGTACCAAAACAGCATTTATGCCGATGTATTCCCGTTGTTGCCCTGGTTTGGGATTTACTTGGTTGGAAGCAGCATGGGAAGCCGTCTCGGCAAACTTCTCGTTCAGAACCAAACCACCGAGGCGGCGACGTTTGTTCTCTTCACCGCCTTGGCGTCCCTTTCCGTCGCTCTCGTCATTCACGGCCTGAAGCTCTCTCTCGGAGCGGCAGTTCCTTCTGACAAGGCGGTTATTTGGTTTCACCTTTTCCAGACTGAGAAGCTGCCCCCGACATTCACGTACTTCCTCTTCTATGGCGGGATCGGCCTGTTGATTCTCTACAGCTTTCTCAAGTTCGAGCGTCTTCGGTTCGTCGGAAGAGCTATGGAGTTGTTGCAAGTCCTCGGACAAGTCTCCCTGGTCGCATTCATCCTCCAATACTACGTCTATTTTTCGCTCTTCATCATTCTCAATCTTAAATACTCAGTCTTTTGGCCTTTGTATTTCGCCGTGTCCGTCTGTCTCATTTATGTGCCGACGTGGTTTGCCTCCCGACATGGTTTCAACAAGTATCTATCCGTCCCGTACTCGAGGATGCTCGATTTCGTCCTCCCCTGGCGCACGGCGCGCGAGCGGGTTTCCGTTGAGCGCGGTCAATGAGAACGAGTTTACTCATTCCGTGCTACAATGAGTCCGATGGTATTCCCCAGCTCTGCATGCGGCTGCGAAATGTCGTTCCACGGCTGGAAGAGGAGGGTGAGACGGAGATCATTTTTGTCGATGACGGATCGACCGACGGAACGGCGCAGGTAATCGCTCGCGAAGCCGGCTCTTTAAAATATTCCATCGTCACGCACAGCCGTAATCGCGGACTCGGAGCGGCACTGAGGACAGGATTCGGGGCATGCACGGGCGACGAAGTGGTAACGCTCGACAGCGATTGCACCTATGACCCGGTTGCCGCGATTGAACTCCTGAGGGTGCTCCGGAGCGGTTATGACCTCGTGACCGGAAGCCCGTATCATCCGGACGGTGAAGTGGTGAATGTGAAGCCATGGCGACTCTTCTTGAGCAAGTCGCTATCGCGGCTTTACTGGCTGATTCTCCCCCATCCGTTATACACGTACACGAGCTGCTTTCGTGCGTATCGGAAGGATGTCCTGGCGAAGCTGCGTTCGGAGAGCGACGGGTTCCTGGCCGTGACGGAGTTGATTGTCTCTGCGATACTCATGGGAGCGAACGTCGTTGAGGTTCCGGCGACGCTGCGGTCGAGGCAGTTCGGGACAAGCAAGCTTAAAATCGTGAAAGTCTCTCTCTCGCACCTCCGATTCATTGCACGCGTCATGTGGCTGCGCGTCCGGGGGACACATTGAGGGGGCGTTGGTTTTGGGGACTTAAAGTAACTCAACTTTCAAAACAACCGGATGGAGGATTGGAATGAGGATGTCCCGAAGTTCACTACTCGCACTCGTACTTCTGTTGCTGTCGACAAACCTGCTGCACGCGCAATATCTCGACCCTGGAACTGGAAGCTACATTCTCCAGATTCTCCTTGCAGCCGTGCTGGCCTCATTGTTTTATATCAAGCAGATCATTGCTTTCCTGAAAGGATATTACAAGAAGCGTTTTTCGAAACCGTCGCCGGACAAGAAGAAAGATGAATGACCGCGTCCTAAAAGGGTCCTTCCGCGACCCGAGCGGCTATGTCTTCAAGGTTGACGGGAGAGTGCTGCGTACCGTCAGTGACTCATACAGAGACCACTACGACCGGCTCATCGGCTCCGGCCTGCGGGATCTCCTCGTGAAGGAAGGACTCGTCATTCCGTTCGAGGAGGTCGGCGGTCCGTCGCCGGAAGGGGCGTCGGCATACAAAATTCTCGAGCCCGAACAGGTGCCCTTCATCTCGTATCCATTTGAATGGTCCTTCAGTCAGCTGAAGGATGCCGCGCTGACGATTCTTGCCATCCAATCGCGCGCACTGGAATATCAAATGTCGCTCAAAGACGCGAGCGCATACAACGTGCAATTTGTGCGCGGAAAGCCGGTTCTCATTGATATCCTGTCTTTTGAAAAGTATCGCGACGGGAAGCCCTGGGTGGCGTTGCGCCAATTCTGCAGGCATTTTCTTGCCCCGCTTTGCGTGATGAGCATGAAGGATATTCGATTGGGGCAACTCTTGCGCGTAAACGTGGACGGCATCCCCCTGGACCTCGCGAGCAAGATGCTTCCTGTCAGAAGCTGGCTGAAGCCGGGCCTTGTCTTCTACATCCATGCACATGCGTTGGCAGAACGCCGATCCGGTCCGTCGCACGGGAACCGGCGGATCACGCAGGCGCGCTTCGGTCTCGCCGCGTTCAAAGCGATGATCGGGCAACTCAGGAAAGTGATCTCATCCCTGTCCTGGAAGTTGGGGTCGACGCGGTGGGGCGACTATGCTTCGCAGGACCTGGTGGGCTCGAAGTACTTCGAATCCAAGAATGCAGTCATTTCGGAATTTGTCGACCTCGTCAAACCGCGCACTGCCTGGGATATGGGAGCGAACACCGGTTTGATGTCGCGGTTGCTCGCATCGAAGGGCGTTTCCGTCATTTCGATGGATTCCGACGATGGGGCAATCGAGAAAAACTATTTGGAAGTGAAAAAATCCGGTGAAACGAAAATATTGCCGCTCCTTGTGGACCTCAACAACCCAAGCCCCGCCATCGGATGGAACAACAGAGAAAGGGATTCTCTTTTTGAACGAGGACGGCCAGATCTGATCGTTGCTCTCGCTCTCATCCATCATCTGGCAATCGGCAACAACGTGCCCCTCGGAATGCTGGGCGAATTCTTCGGCAGGCTCTCGCCCTGGCTGATCATCGAGTTCGTACCCAAGTCCGACCTCAATGTCCAGACGATGCTTGCTCTGCGCGAGGACATATTTCCCGAGTACACCGTGCCGGATTTTGAGAAGGCGTTTGAACCCTTCTTCGAAATTGTTCAAAAGGCGGAGCTGAGCCAATCAGACCGAACGATCTATTTAATGAAACGAAAGGAGCACTAATCTATGCGACGCCTCCGTTTTTATCCGTTCTTGTTTGCTCTGCATCCGCTCGTGTACGTGTACTGCCAGATCGACGAGGCATTTTCTGTCGTCACGGTCGTTCTCGTCGGACTCGCCGTTCTTGCACTGACCGAGCTCATGATCATTGTTCTGCGGCGCTACTTTGATTCGGACTCATCGGACATTTCCGTCAGCGTGTTCTGGATTTGGCTGTTCTCCTATTCTTCATTCCGGGTGCTGGTGTATGGCGAAAATGTGATGCTGTCCGAGAAGTTCTTGATCCCGATTTGGATCGCGATCGCTGCCGTTTCTTGGTGGCTCATTCTCCGGAAGAGGAAATGGTCTCCGAATGTGAATCAATTTCTTAACATTCTGGGGGGAATGTTCCTGCTCATCGCCCTCTGGCCTCACGCCAAGGACCCGAGGAAGGACTTCACACCAATCCAGGTTGTATCCCTGGAATCCGCATCTCGTGGCACGGCTCAACCGCCGGACACCTTACCGAACATTTATTACATCCTCATGGATGCGTACCCGGCGCCCTCGGTTCTTAAGAGACAAACCGGGATCGATGATTCCGGCTTCACGTCGTTCCTGCGGGAAAAGAGATTTCTCATTGCCGACCCTTCTTTCAGCAATTACTCGTACACGCTCGCGTCCCTCTCTTCCACCCTGAACATGCAATATCTTCCCATGGCATCGGTGCAGGGGATTAATTGGCAAATCGATTGCAATCCGAAATCTCTCGAGAGGTCGATCCGGAACAACCTTGTCATGCGGTTCCTCAGGTCCCGGGGGTATAAATTCGTTGACCTTTCGATTTGGGATTTTGGTGCGGAGAACGATTACCAATATGTTCACAACTATTACGTGGATCGTTTTGTCATGGAGCTGTTGCACCGAACCATCATTTCCGCCCCGATCATCGATAACGTGATTGTCGGACTCGAGGAACGATTGGATGATCGATTGAAATTGGGAGCTCTGGATTCCGTGTCCCGGTTGAAAGGCCCGTTGTTCATTTATATGCATCTCTATTCTACCCACGAACCATATGTCGTGGACGAACAGGGAAAAAAAATCCCCCTCATTTCCCGGATCCTCCAGTCGAGGTCAGATCGTGCATCCTTCGAGAAGCAGTTTCGATTCGTGACTTACCAAGCACGCGAAGCGATTGAGAAGATACTCAAGGGCTCCTCCCGTCCGCCGATAATCATTGTCCAGGGAGACCACGGGCCGCCAATCGCGGGCGATTCAAAGCAGCTCCGGATGGGCATGATTGAAGCATTCTTCCTGCCCGGAGGGAGAGGGATCGATCTTCCGCCCCGAATCTCTCCCGTCAATAATTTTCGATTCATCCTCAACAACTATTTTGGCGCGGGGCTCGGACTTCTGGAAAACAGACACTTTACCCCGACGGGGATGGTGTTCGAGGACGTGTCGGACAGTATCATGTATCACCGGTGATAGTCGCAGTCCAATTTTCTGTACTGACATCGGAGCCGGAGTGAAGAGGGGATGAAGGATTGAAGATACGCGGAACATTTCCGATATACGCGACGGTGAAACACGCAAGGACGGAAGTCACTGATTCACCAAATGAAGGAATGGACAACAAATAACGAATAAAGGGCAAAGATGATGAATACCAGAGACAAGAAAATGGTTATCCCGAGCGACCTCGACCGAACGGGAAGAGATCTCGGATCGGAAGAGCTGGAGGTGGTCGGCAAGGTGCTCGAGACGGGATGTCTTTTCAGTCCAAAGGGTACCTACGTCCACAAACTGGAAACCGAGTTTGCCGGGAGGTATGGCCGCAAGTATGCTCATGCCTGCTCGAGCGGTTCGGCTGCCGTTCACATCGCCGTGGGAGCCATTAACCCCAACCCCGGAGATGAAATCGTAACGACATCGGTCACAGACATGGGAGCCCTCACGGCAATTCTCTATCAAGGAGCGATCCCAGTGTTCTGCGATGTCGACCCGGACAGTTACAACGTCACGGCAGAAACAATTGAGAAGAGGATTACAAACCGGACGAAAGCGGTCATTGTCACCCATCTGTTCGGTATTCCCTGCGAGATGGGACCGATCATGGAATTATGCAACCGCCGGGGGATCCCGGTCATTGAGGATTGTGCGCAGGCCTTCGATGCGACATACGAAGGCAAGCCGGTCGGAACATTCGGGAAGATCGGCTGCTTCAGCTTTCAGCAGGGCAAGCACATGACGACAGGCGAAGGGGGGATGGTTGTGAGTGATGACCCGGAGCTCGCCCGGAGAATGTTCTTGTTCATCAACAAGGCATGGGGGTACGGAGACAAAAACCCGGACCATTATTTTCTCGCCCCGAACTACCGGATAAATGAAATCACAGGAGGTGTCGCTCTCGCGCAGCTGGCAAAGCTGACGGGGGTCGTGGCGAGGCGGAGGGCTTCTGCGGCGCGGTTCACCTCTAAGATCAGCCATCTTTCAGGTATCTCCCCGCAGAAGAGGCCGCGGAATTCCAGGCCGGTCTTCTGGAAGTACTGCGTGAACATCGACGAACAAAAAGCAGGCGCAAGCTTGAACGAGATCGCGGCCTCGATGAGGGAAGGGGGGATATCGGCGGCTCCCCGGTACATTGGCAAGCCGGCCTTCGAGTGCAAAATATTCAAAGACAAGGTGACATTCGGGAACAGCAGCTGGCCATACACGGATCCGAGCAGGTCTCACCTGCCTCCCGTGGACTATGACAGTCGCAATTTTCCCGGCACGATGAAAGCGCTGTCCCAGGTCCTCGTCATACCCTGGAACGAATTCTACACGGATGAGCATGTCGACTACATAGCAGCCCGCCTCCAGGATTCTGTGCCGGCTGCGGTGGAGGCGCGATGAGTACCCCTGAATCGACTCTGAGGTTCGGACTTATCGGATGCGGCAGGATCAGCCAGGTTCACCTGCAGTGCTTATCGAAGGACCCCCAAGCGAAGCTCGTGGCCGTCGCCGATGTAGATGCGAAGGCGACCGCCAGCACGGCGGAAGCGTTTGGTGTCAAGGGTTTTCAGGATGCACAGAAAATGGTGACGGAGATGAATTTGGACGCGGTGATTATCTGTTCCCCTCCCAACAGCCATCACGCGCTCAGCGACCTGGCGCTCAATTCCGGAGTCCATGTGCTTTGCGAGAAGCCATTGTCGCTGTCGGTTGCGGAGGCCGAAACAACCATCGGGGTTGCGAAGCAGAAGCAACGCGTTCTGATGATGGCCTCGAAGTTCCGCTATGTGCAGGATATCATCCGGGCCAAGAACATCATGGAGAGCGGCATTCTCGGTGAGGTGATTCTCGTCGAGAATGAATTCTGTTCACGGGTGGACATGAAGAATCGGTGGAATGCAAAGTATGACGTGGCCGGCGGCGGAGTCCTGATCGACAACGGGAGTCACAGCGTCGACATCATCCGATACCTTGTCGGACCGATCAGGGATTTGCAGGCGATTCACGGAAAGAAGTGGCAACAGCTTGAGGTGGAAGACACATGCCAGCTCTTTGTCCGATGCGCTGACGGCACCATGGCGTCCATCGACCTTTCCTGGTCGATCCACAAAGAGAATCCCTTCTTCATCCACGTCT
Organism: Bacteroidota bacterium; assembly: GCA_035499415.1. Lineage (GTDB taxonomy): Bacteria > Bacteroidota > Ignavibacteria > UBA10030 > UBA10030 > DATJYV01. Next base: position 5,481 of record DATJYV010000142.1, on the reverse strand, counting down.
ATGGCACTGCGGGGACTCTGGAAATAGGATGGAAGAACGGGCGATACCGGCAAAGCGAAAAATTGGATTGGGTCAACTTCGGATCCGGATACGACAAATTCCAGGCAGTGGGCTCTCAGCTTCGGAATTTCATCCAAACGATCCGGGGAGAGGATCGGCCGTTGATCACGCCGGAAGACGCGATCGAATCGGTTCGCGTGGTTCAGTCTGCATATCGCAGCGCCTCGCATAATCAGTGGGAGAAGGTGACGGGATGACACGAGAGCGATTCCCTCTGGCCCGCGTCCATCCGACCGCGCTGGTCGAGGAAGGCGTAACGCTGGGAGAGAAAACGTCCGTCTGGGATAACGCTCACATCCGTCATGGCGCGCGGATCGGCAAGCAATGCATCATCGGAGAAAAAACCTACATAGCGTATGACGTCACCATCGGCGACTATTGCAAGCTCAACGCAAGCGTTTACGTATGCGCCGGGGTCAGGATCAAGGATTACGTCATGCTCTCGGCCCACGTCGTCTTTACCAACGACCGTTTCCCCAGGGCCTTTGACAGGACTCTCAACGGCCTGGCAACGAGCGACCCGACCGAAGAGACACTCTTTACCGAGGTGGGACTTGGTGTGACTGTGGGAGCGAACGCGACGATCGGTCCGGGGTTGACCATAGGAGACTACGCGATGGTGGGAATGGGAACGATCGTGACACGAGATGTACCGTCGCACGGCCTCGTTATTGGAAATCCGTCCCGCCTTGTCGGCTATGTATGCGCCTGCGGTCCGGTGGTTGTAAAAATCCCGCAATGGGAAAAAGATACGGCGGAGGGAAGGTATACATGCGGACGTTGCGGAAGGAGGTACGGAAAAACGCCGAAGGGTATATACGAACTTGAAGGCCCGAAAGTTGATACCGGGGACGGACGATGAACCAAACGACGGACGGTCAGGATGCTCCAACGAGAATAATCGGAGGCGGCATGACGGGTCTCACCCTGGCGTTGCGCCTTGTCCAAAGAGGAATCCGGGTTGTTGTACACGAGCGGGACCCTTACCTCGGCGGCCTCTCGAGTGAGTCGACGCTTGCAAACGTTCCGGTCGAGCGCTTTTATCATTGTGTCCTCCCGACCGATACGGCCCTCTTGGGCCTTCTCAAGGAAGTGGGGCTGGAAGAAGCCGTTGGTTGGAACCGTACGAGGACCGGATTTTTCACTGGAACATCTCTCCTGGAGATGACCACCGTTCGAGATTTCATGAGATTTCCTGCGCTCAAAGTCATTGATCGGTTTCGTCTCGGGTGGACGATTGCCTATTGCGGCCTCAACAGAAGCTGGTCGCGGCTTGACAAGGAACCGATCGGCCCGTTTCTGCGGAGACATGGAGGCAGGCGTCTTTTCGAGTCGATTTGGGAGCCTCTCCTTCTTTCAAAACTCGGACGCAACTACGATCGGTTCGCGGCGAGTTTTATCTGGGCGACGGTCTACCGTATGCTCTCGGCTCGAAGTGCGAAAGGAAGATCGGAGAAACTCGGATTTGTCCGCGGCAGATACGGAAGAGTCTTTGCGGCTTTGCGCGCAGCGATCGAGGCGAAGGGGGGGACCGTGCAAACAGGGGAGCAGGTCCTGGGCATAAACCATTTGCAAGAAGGCGGATGGTCGGTGCATCTCGAGAAAGAAGACCTCAAGGCGGGAGCAATCGTGCTGTGTGTACCGGCTCCGATTGCCGTTCAGTGGTTGAACGCTGTTCATCCCGATGCCATTCAACGATTGCGTGACGTGGAATACCTCGGTGTCGTTTGCGAGATACTGCTTCTCAAACGATCGGCGACTCCGTACTATGTTCTGAACCTCACGGACCGCAATCTTGCAATTACGGGTGTGATTGAGACGAGCAATTTGACTGGCAGAGATGAGTTCCAAGGGATGTCGGTTCTGTATCTGCCCCGGTATTGTGAACAAGCTTCCGGTCTCTGGGATCGCTCCGATGAGGATATCCACGAAGAGAATATGAATAGTGTCAGACGCATCGTGAGCGACATCCGGAAGGAAGACGTTGTGTCGTGGAAAATCAATCGCGCCCGCTATGTCCAACCGATACATCCAGTCCGGTGGGGTGAACGAATTCCACCTGTCCGTTTGGCGCCGCGACTTGCCTACGTTTCAACAGCTCAGATTCATCCATGGCCGGTCTTCAATGACGAAGCCATTCGAAATGTTGATAAACATCTTGAGGAGGTATTGAACACGATAAGGAAGTAACGCGAAATCAAACGTAAGTTCTTCAGACGACAACGTTGAAATCCACTACTCGAAGATGTGGCTTGCATCACGTTTGAAGGGGTCCTCGAATGTACTCAGCTCCTGAGAAGTCAGAAGGGCCCGTGATTAGGACATCTCTTTATCAGGGATTTGCAGCATCGTGAAGGAGAATTAGAAAATTCTAATAATTCTTAGACATATCTAATTTGCTTCAGAAGGCCCAATGTTTTAACCTTTGTTGAGAGGGGGGAAAATCGATTCCTTCCTTTCGTCAACGACTCGGTCTCAGAATTGTACATCTTGAATTCGAGAGCCGTCTCGGATTCCATGGAACTGAAAAGGCAAATTGATAATTCTGCGGGAAGGTTTTCTCTCAAATGACTCAGCGAAGTGATTGCACCGAGGAAGGTCCCGCGTACAATTAACAGATCGAGTCGTTCTTCGAACGAAGACTTACACTCGATCGAATTCCAGAAGTGTCACGGCTCCTGAGGGTTGGAGTCGCTCCATCATGTGTTTCTCAGTTACCGGTCATCTTCATCCTAAGGAGACTACCATCAGAAAAGTATTTCTGCTCCTTTATATGCTGACTCTGCAGTCGGCGTTCTCGAACAATCTGTCCGTCGCTCACGTACGGTTGGTCCGGAGAGACGTCTCAGCCGGTTCAAACAGTCCCTCAAATTTCGTCTATGTACATTTTAACGTGAGTTGGGAAAACTCCTGGAGAACGAGTTCCCCTCCCTATAATTGGGATGCGGCATGGATCTTTGTGAAATACAGGGTGGGTTCAGGGAGCTGGAACCATGCGACGCTCGATGCGAACGCGTCTCATGATATCGCTCCGACGGGTTCGACGATATCTCCAACAACGGATGGTAAAGGAGTGCTTGTGTACAGGAGCGCCGATGGCAGCGGTACGACCAACTTTACAGGAATCGAAATACGATGGAACTACGGAGCCGATGGAGTAGCCGATACCGCCGTTGCGAGCGTCCAGGTATTCGGGATCGAGATGGTGTATGTCCCCCAAGGGTCCTTTTATGTCGGGGATGGGACGACGACGGATGTGGAAGCACAATTTCATCAGGGGGGATCGGTAACAACGCCCTTCCAGATTACATCGGAAGGATCGTTCACCCTTGGTGGAACGGATCCGTCCAACATGGGGAACAATAATAATCAGAATGACAACTCCGGTGCGTTCACTATGACGCCCGATGATTTTGACAACACAACCACCCAAACCCTGCCAGCTTCTTATCCGAAAGGATACAACGCATTCTATTGCATGAAATACGAGGTCACGCAGGATCAGTATGCAAGCTTCTTGAACACCTTGGACGGAACACAACAGGCGGATCGGGTGTCAGCAGTGAGCCAAGGATCGTATATGGCCAAAGACGACGCTCAGAATGCTCCGGTCAATCGGAATGGTATAAGGTGCAAGACTGCGCCGGTTGGTTCCACTCCGGGAGAGTACGGGAACGACCTCAATAACAACGGAGTGTACGGAGAATCAGACGACGGGATGGACATCGCATGCAATTTCATAAGTTGGGCTGATGGAGCAGCGTACCTCGATTGGTCCGGATTGAGACCGATGTCGGAACTGGAATTCGAGAAGGCTTGTCGAGGCACCTTGGTGCCATTCACAAACGAGTTTGCTTGGGGGGACACTGCGATTGCCAGGTCCTACTACGGCTTATCAACTGCCGGAACCTCCACCGAAGATGTCGCTTCAAACTATGCGACGACCATGGGAAACGCCTCCTACGGGTTCACTGTATTCCCAGTTCAAAACGTTCCGGACTTTAATGATTACGGACCGTTGAGAGTTGGTATTTTTGCAGGGAACGCCGGGAACACAGGCCGATTGACGTCGGGCGCGTCATACTACGGTATTATGGAGTTGACAGGAAATGTCGTCGAACGTACGATCACCGTCGGTAATACAACCGGCCGGAATTTCACCGCAACGCATGGAGATGGAGTCCTCACTTCGGGCGGAGATGCCAATGTCGGCGGGTGGCCCGGCACGGATGCATTTGGCGCGGGCCGGCGAGGCGGACGTTGGAGTAGCAATGTCGGATACGATGGCAAGCGGATTTCGGATAGAGCCGGTGCGAATCTGTTCGCGGCTAATCGAGATTACCTGTATGGTATCCGTGGTGTTCGGACATCGCCGAATTAGGTTTGCACCAAAGAGAAATCTTCCTCTAGGACAACTCGGAATGGCCATCAACAAAACTCGTCTGCTGCTCCCCTTCTTGGTTGCAGCGTTGAGTTCAAATACCTTTGGTCAGTATTCCGGCGGGCACGGTGACGGGTTTGCGGCAGCGCGAAGCTCCTCCGGTTGGGCGACATCAATCTCGCTTACCTCTGGAAATTCCCAATCCAAGACTATTAATAGTGCTCTGGACAGCGCCTTCGTTGTCACGCTTTTGGATGGTGCCTCGGTTCCAGTCTGCGGGGACACCGTGTTCTTTGCAATTGTTTCCGTGCCATCGGGAGCGTCGGGCCAATCCCTCAGTGTCGCGGCCGCAGTCTCGGACTCGTCCGGGCATGCGAGGACTATCCTGATGCTGGGAAATAAAATTGGGTCGTACTCAGTCACTGCCACACGCGCTGGATTATCTGGCAGCCCCGTCACGTTCACTGCCACTGCAACCGTTGGTCCGTTGAATCATTTTGCCGTTTCAGGTATTGGAAGCCCGCAAACAGCCGGCTCCCCGTTCGACGTGACTTTAACTGCTCAGGATACGGGAAGCAACACAGTCACGGGCTTCTCCGGAACCGTAAATCTCACGACTACGGCCGGGACGATCACGCCCTCCACGTCCGCCAATTTTAGCAACGGCAGTTTAACACAGTCGGTTACGGTTACTCAGGCCGGCGCAGGCAAGACGATTACCGCCGACGATGGCTCTGGTCATACGGGCACAAGTGGTACGTTTACGGTTAACCCCGGATCATTCTCGCTCGTGCAGTCGACGGTCGCGGTGGGACGCAGTTCGATCTCCTCGGGTGATACGACGCGCGTGTGCCTGATTGCCAAAGACTCCCTGGGGAATCGATTAACCTCCGGCGGCCTGACGGTGGCCTTTGGGTTGGGCAGTGGCACCTCCGCGGGAACCTTCGGGACCGTCGTCGACAGTACGAACGGCAAGTATGTGGCGATCTTCACCGGGACAACGTCGGGAACGGCTCGGACGATCACCGCGACGATCGGCG
>DATJYV010000141.1:0-5655 GCA_035499415.1 Bacteroidota bacterium | reverse complement strand
AGAAGTCCCCCGACGATCAACGCGCCCCCCAGAATCCCCGTCGCCCCCAATTTCTCCCCCAGGACAACGGCGGCAATCACCGCCGCAATAACGGGTTCCAGCGAAAAAATCACGGCGCTCCGCGAGGGGGTTGTCATCGGTTGATACTTTGTTTGGATGTAGATGGTCGGGACGGTCGCGGCCAGGACCATGTACGCCAGGGATCCGATCGAGCTTTGCGACGGGGTAAAGGAAGGCTGCTCAAGCGTGGCGGCGGCAATTATTCCGAGGATTCCTGCAGTGATGAACTGGGCCGCCGTCATTTCGATCGCGCCGTGGTTCTTCGAGAACGTGTCGAGCAGCACGATGTAGAGGGCGAAGACGAAGGCACAGCCGAGTGTGAGAAGATCACCGTGGTTGAACGCGGAACCGCGGGGAGAAGTAAGAAAGTAAAGGCCCGCGATGACCAGCCCGATGCCGAGCAAGTTGCCCCTTCTCGGCGGCATCCGTTCCAATGCGAGCTGAAGAATTGGCGTGAAGACCACGAGCATTCCGGTGAGGAATGCCGACTTCGAAGCGGAGGTAAATTGAAGCCCGACGGTCTGAAGAACCAGGCCGAGAAACAGCAAGGCGCCCAGCAACGCACCCCGAAGGAAGGTGCCTCGATTCAAAGCGAGGAGCCGTCCACGGAATAAGAGGGCGAAAACGAGCGACGCGGCCGTGAACCGGATACCGATGTACAGAAGCGGAGAGACGGAGTGAAGAAGCGATTTGGTGACGGTAAAGGTACTCCCCCAGATGACCGTGATCGAAGCAAGGAATATCTCGGCCTTCAGTCGTGAGTGCATCGGCCCGGCCGAAGGTGAACAATCCGCGGGGAAATCAAAGCAGCCAGTGCTTCAGGTCGGAGAAATAAATGACGACCACGCACGAAAGGAACCATGCGACGACGTTCACGATCAGCGTCGCGTCCGTGAGGATGAGATACGTGGGATTGTCTTCGGTCTGATGGGCCCGAAGAAGATACAGATACCGGAAGATGCCAAAGAGGACAAAGACCGTCGTGAAGATGAGATTTTCCGTCCCGAAGACCGTCATCGTTCGTTCCGAGACCGTGTACAGGGCATACGAAATGGCCATGCCTGAAGCTGTCACCGTCATCATCTGGTCGATGAATGCGGTGTCATATTCCCTCAACACCTGCCGGGTCGAAAAATCACCCGATGACGTGTTCAGAAGGAGTTCCGCCCTCCGTTTCGAGACGGCGAGAAAGACCGATACAAAAAGAGTGCAGAGGACGAGCCAGGGGGAGACCTCGACGGATATCGCGAACGCTCCTGCGAGGACGCGAAGCATGAAGCCCGCTGCAATGATGAAGACATCGACGATCATGACCCGCTTGAGACCGAGCGAGTAGGCGACATTTAAGAGGACGTAGAGGACGCTTGTCGCGATGAAATTGGCAGGAAATTCCCTGAGCAGGAGAAATCCAAGAGCCCCGACGCCAGCGAGCAGTACGACCGCGCCGCCGACGGGAACCTTTCCGCTGGCAATGGGACGCAGTCGTTTGAGCGGGTGTTGCCGGTCCGATTCCCGGTCGGCAATATCGTTAAAAATGTAGACGGCACTGGATACGAGACAGAACGAGGCAAAAGCGACAAGCTCACGGACGGCATATGTCGTGTCAAAGAGGTGTTTCGAAAAAACGAGGGCGGCAAAGAGGAAGAGATTCTTCACCCATTGCTGCGGGCGGAGGAGCTTGAGAATTTGCATGCGTAAGGAATTATTTCGCGTGGCTGAAGGCGGCGGTCAGAACACCGCGGCTTCTTCGTAAATGCCGAAAACTTCTGCGAGCGTGGTGCACATCTCTCCCAGCGTCGCGTACGCGCGCGCGCAATCGAGCAATCGCGGCATCAGGTTGGTCTGATTCTCCGCCGCGGAGCGAAGGGCTGCGAGTGATCGTTCCGCATCGTGCGTGCTCCGGTTTGCGCGGACCTCCGCAAGCCGCTTTCGCTGTTTTACTTCCACTTCAGGACCGATCGTCAGGATGGGAATCACGATTTGCTCGTCCTCCTCGACGAACTCATTCACGCCGACGATCGTTTTCTCTTTTCGATCCAGCTCGCGCTGGTATCGGTAGGCGGCCCCTGCGATCTCGCGCTGGAAAAATCCCGCCTCGATCGCCGGAATGACGCCGCCGAGCGCGTCGATCTTTTCAAAGTACTGCTCCGCTTCCTGCTCCATTCGGCTCGTCAGAGCTTCGACGAAATAGCTCCCCGCAAGGGGGTCGATGGTATTCGCGATGCCCGTTTCGTACGCGAGTATTTGCTGGGTCCGGAGCGCGATCTTCACCGCTTTCTCGGATGGGAGGGCGAGCGTCTCGTCCATGGAATTTGTGTGGAGCGATTGCGTTCCGCCCAGAACGCCGGCAAGGGCCTGGAGTGCGGTCCGGACAATGTTGTTTTCCGGCTGCTGCGCAGTCAGGGAGCATCCGGCGGTCTGTGTGTGGAATCGGAGCTGCCAGGATCGCGGATTCTTTGCGCCGTACCGCTCGCGCATTCGCCGGGCCCAGATGCGGCGCGCCGCACGAAATTTTGCGATCTCCTCAAAGAAGTCGATGTGTGAATTGAAGAAGAACGACATGCGGGGGACGAATTCATCGATATCGAGGCCTCGGGCGACCCCATGCTCCACGTACGCGAAACCGTCGGCCAGGGTGAATGCAAGCTCCTGCGCCGCCGTGGATCCCGCCTCCCGTATGTGGTATCCACTCACCGAAATGGGATTCCATTGCGGAACTTCCTTGTTCAGAAATTCAAACATGTCGACGATGATTCGCATCGACGGCCCCGGGGGATAAATCCACTCCTTCTGCGCAATGTATTCCTTCAGGATGTCGGCTTGAACGGTTCCCCGCAGTCCGCGGAATGAAGCCCCCTGCTTCTCCGCGACGGCAAGATAGAATGCCATCATCATCGCAGCGGGGGCATTGATGGTCATTGACGTCGAAATCTTTGCAAGGTCGATTCCCCGGAAGAGGATCTCCATATCGGCAAGGGAACTCACGGCCACTCCGCAAATTCCGACCTCTCCCAGCGATAGTGGATCGTCCGCATCCCTCCCCATGAGGGTGGGAAGGTCGAAGGCGACCGAGAGGCCGTGCTGTCCATGCTCGAGCAGATAATGATACCGTGCATTCGTGTCTTCGGGTGTGCCGAACCCGGCGAATTGACGCATTGTCCAGAGCTTGCCGCGGTACCCCGTCGCATGGATACCGCGGGTGTACGGATATTCTCCCGGGTAGCCGAGGTCCGCGAGGAAATTCACGTTCTCAATATCCCGCGGCGTATAGAGCATCTCGATCGGCTCGCCGCTGACCGTTGTAAATACTTTCTCGGACTTTTTACCGCCCGATGCCGCTTTGGCGCTCCAGGCATGGTGCGCTTCGTCCCGTTTGCTTCGTTCCTCGTTGTTCATACGTCCTTTTCTATCGATCGTGGCAAAGGTCTCTGTGAAGGATTCAGGTTCGGCCGAAGCGCCTGTCGAGCTCGTCCAGCGGAACCTTGATGACGACCGGCCTTCCGTGGGGGCAGACGTACGGCATCCTCGTCGCAAACAGCTGGTCGATCAGCACGATCATCTCGGTCGCGTTGAGCGGGTCCCCGGCCTTGATGGCGGCCTTACAGGCGAACGACTTTGCGAGGTTATCGCGCACGTCGATCGTGCTCGCGTGTTCGTTGTTTTTGAACTCATCCAGAACATCCTGGAGGATCCGTTTTTCATTGCCGATCCGGACATCGGCGGGGATACCCTCGATCACCACCGTATTCTTCCCGAACAGCTTGAGGTCGAATCCGATGTGCGTCAGGTGCGGCACGAGTTCCTTCGCCAGCGCGTAGTCGCTCGCGGCGAGTTCGACCGTTTCCGGAAAGAGCAGTTGCTGCGTGCTGGGCAGACTGTTCTCGAAATTTGACAGGACATGTTCGTAGAGTATCCGCTCATGCGCGGCATGCTGGTCGACGATCATCAGGCCCGATTTGATCTGCGAGATGATGTACTTGTCGTGCACCTGCCAGATCGCGCGCCCCTCGAACGAGCGCACACGCTGTTCGATGACTTCTCTTGACACATGCTGGAGGATCCTGCTTTCCGGAGGATGCCCCGGATCGAAGGGCATCGCTGCGGTTTTTCCCGATTCTGTCCCGAACACCTCGTCCAGACGAATCACGGTATGCTCCCCTTCGACCGGGCGCGTCGCCCCGGTATTTTCCGGACGCAGGGAGAAGACCGGAGTTCCGACGCCGGGCTGGAATGACCGCTCGCTGCCGAATCGATTCCATGGCTGCCGGTCGAATCGAAGCTTTTCATCGAGCGAATTCACGGCGTTCCCCGTATCGAACGTCACGGTGGGGACCAGGTCATGTTGCGCGAGGGTCCTGCGCACGGCGGACAAAACTGCGCGGTAGACAGCCGAATCATTTTCAAACTTCACTTCGATCTTCGACGGATGGACGTTGACGTCGAACCGTCGGGGGTCGGTCTCCAGGGCGAGGATGAAGAACGGGTACGACCCCCGCACGAGCAGATGCTCGAACGCCTGAAAGACCGCGTGGTTTATGAGGCGGCTGAGAATGAAGCGGCGATTCAAAAAGACGAACTGGTCGACGCGCGATTTCTTTGCAAAGTCGGGTTTGCCGAGAAATCCGTCTATGGTGAGATGTTCCGATTGGTCATGGAGCGGGACGAGTGATTGGAATTGCCGTTCGCCAAATACATCCTCTACCCGTTGTTCGAAGGAGGCCGGAGCAACTTCCAGCAAGGTTTCCCCGTCGCTCTCGTAGTGCCAGGCGATGGAGGGATGCGCGATCGCTGCACGTGTCACCACATCGGTGATGTTCTTCAGCTCCGTCACGGTGGTTTTGAGGAAGTTCCGTCGGGCGGGGGTGTTGTAAAAGAGATTCTTGACCGTCACCGTCGTCCCGATGTCGCGGGCCGATTTCGTATTCTCCTGAAGTTCGCTCCCTTCGATGCGAACCTGCGTCGCAACTTCATCCGTCTGCGACCTTGTGACGAGTTCCACCTGCGCGACCGAGGCAATGGACGCCAGCGCCTCTCCCCGGAACCCCAGCGTGGTGATGCGCTCGAGGTCTCCGACCGACGAGATTTTGCTCGTTGCGTGCCGCCCAAATGACCTGACGGCGTCCTCTTCCGACATTCCTTCCCCGTCGTCGGCAACCTGGATACGAGTCCGGCCTGCATCGTGGATGAGTACCTGAATTTTTCGCGCCCCTGCGTCGATCGAATTCTCCACCAATTCTTTGACGGCCGAGGCCGGGCGCTGGACAACTTCTCCCGCGGCGATCTTGTTGGCCAGGTCGGTTTGCAGTATGTGGATTTTCGAAGGCATCGGTGAATATGAACTCAGTCCGAGGAACTTCTCGGCCGAACGCCCAGCCCGGGGCGGTCCGGAAGCACGAGCCGGCCTTCCTGCACCAGCACCCCTTCAAACGGGTCGTTGGAGATCAGGAGATTACCGTCGAGGTCAGCGTAGTCCAGCATCGGCGAGAATTGGGCCGCCGCAGAAATGCCCACGGATGTCTCGATCATGCAACCCGCCATGGTCTTCAGTCCGCACGCGCGCGCAGTCTGAATCATCGCGACCGCCTCGCGGACGCC
>DATJYV010000140.1:0-17882 GCA_035499415.1 Bacteroidota bacterium | reverse complement strand
GGCACAGATAATTTGAGACCGCAGAACCTTCCTTGCAGAATGGACGGAAGTCCCTTTCACCGACGATCTGACGGGCACAGGTCGCAAGAAGGGACGAGTCGAGAGAATACCCGACATGCCAGGCGTACTTGCGAAGAAGTGCCGAGGGCCGGCGGATGATGCGGTACGAATAATGCCGGGCTGTCGCGTCAAATCTCGCATGAAATCCGGGAGGTGCAATTTCCGTCCGGAGAACGGCGACATCGGGGGGGAGAACGCCGTTCATCCCGTGCGTCATGCGAGCGGGCTGCATCCTGGTGCCCGAACGAAAGCTCGAGACCTGGCCCCGGGCGTGCACGCCGGCGTCGGTTCTTCCGGCACCGACAATTCGAATTTTTTCACCTGTTATCCGCGCAAGGCCTGTCTCCACCTCGCCCTGGACCGACCGCCCGTTGGTCTGATACTGCCACCCGGCAAATTCCGTGCCCTCGTACTCCAGGATCATCTTGTACGTATTCATTTGTCCATGTGCCTTGCTGTCAAAAAAAAATCCCGCTCATCGGGGCGGGACTCGCTGTCGGCCGAAGCTGAGACATTAGAAATGCTTTTCGAGCTCCAGCGAGAGACCCTGACCGCCCAGTGGGCCGGCGATAGGAGCCACCTCGATTCGCCAATCCTCCTCGGCGCGCAGGGATCTGTTGAACGCCGCAGCCGCCCTCCCGGCCGCAAACGCAGAAAGCAGCCGATTGACCGCGAGTGCCGCGATTGAAAATTTCGCGCTCTGATAAATTGCATCGCTTCTGATTCTTGTGTCTTTAAACTTCTGCCGGTCGGCGTCGGAATCCCACGACCAGGCATACGACGGGTCCAAATACAACTGGTCGAATTGCCTCTGCTGAAGCTTGGATTCGTTGTATGCGGCCGTCGAGAGATAGTTGCCTATATCCACGTCGAATTGGTCGCCCTTCCCCGCAAACGATGCCCCTGAATGCTCCATGGCAAAAGCGTGGTCGTCACTCCGTATCCAACCGCCGTCGATGCGAAATGCCGCAAACGTTCCCCAGAGGGCGGCGTCCGCAATGAGCGAGTACTTGCCCGATTCAAAATTCCCCGCGTACCATTCGCCCATGCCCGGAAGCAGCAGCGAATAAACGACCGCGAGGGTCACCGACTTGCGGTCGGCGTATGAATAACTCTGGGGAGCGTTCGGGACGACGTACTCGGATTCCGCTGGCTCGTTTACAATGAACGCGTGCCGGATTTTTTCCTGCCCGGCGGCCACCAGGAAAGAAGCCGCGAGAAGTCCGGAGAGAAAGAGACTTCGTTTCATTCCGGGACCATTAATTCCTGATCCACCGTCTGTTCCGTCATGGCCATCAAAACCCCTTCACATCGTTCGGCATCGTATCGGTGAATCTTAACAGATAATATCTGGTTTGTCAAATCCGATTCCGCGGCAACGTCAACCCTGGCATACTCGCCCGTGAGTCCCGTCATGACACCGACGTCGCGAGGAGATTCGAAGAGGACGTTGACCACCTTGTTGAGCAATCGCGCATGAAACGACCGCCTCTTTCTCGCGCCGAGGGACCGGAGACGCTCACTGCGCTCCGCCCGCAGCGGAGGGGGGACCGGATTGCTCATGGACTCTGCGGCAGTGTCCGGACGCTCGGAGTACGAAAAAACATGGAGGTAGGAGATCGCGGCGTCGGCAATGAAGGTGTAAGTGTCGTCGAAATCGCGTTGAGTCTCTCCCGGAAAACCGACGATGACGTCCGCGCCGATTCCGGCGTCAGGGAAGGCATCTCGTATCCTTGAAACGATGCGGAGATATTGTTCTGTGGCATACCGCCGGCGCATTGCCCGGAGTGTACGGTCGGAGCCGCTTTGAAGCGGGATGTGCCAATGTTTGCAGAGTTTATCCTCGTCGAACCAGAAATCAAGAAGAGACGCGGAAAGCAAATTGGGTTCGATCGATGAAATCCGGATGCGTTCGATCCCTTCGACTCCCACGAGGGATTGCAACAGGGCAAGGAGGTTTGTTCCGTCGCTTCGGCCGTAATCGCCGACATTCACTCCCGTCAGCACAATTTCTTTGTAGCCCTCCGACGCAATGGCACGCGCTTCTCCGACCACGAGGTCCGGCGGAACGCTCCTGCTGTTCCCGCGGGCGAGCGGGATCGTGCAGAACGAACAACGATAGTCACAGCCGTCCTGGACTTTCAAAAAGGCCCGGGTGCGATCGCCAAATCCCGATGAGCTTGCTGCCACCGCATGGACCGGGCGAACCGGAGCGTCGACGGCAATTTTTGGAACACCACGTGCGTTCAGTCCCCGGAGATGCGAAGCGAGGTCGAACTTGCTTTCCGAGCCCAAAACAAGGTCAACGCCGTGGATGCCGGCGACTTCTTCCGGATGCAGTTGCGCATAGCAGCCGACGACGGCGACGAAGGCGTCGGGCGAACGACGCAGAGCGCGGCGGATGATCTGGCGGCACTCCCTGTCGGCGTTTTCCGTCACACTGCAGGTGTTGATAACGACCAGGTCTGCCGGGTCGTCGATAGATACCGCACGGTATCCGTCCCGGATCAATTGTTTGCCGAGCGAGGCCGACTCGGCAAAATTCAGCTTACAGCCGAGGGTATGAAATGCGACGCGCTTCATGGGCGAACCGTTCGTTGCCGTCATGTTGAGCTTCTGCTCACCCCGTTAAACGCCAAGGAGTTGTCCCGGCCGCATGAAGCCATACGCGGCGCGAACAACTCCTCATGACAATGCGAAGGATTGGTTAATTCGCCGGTCCCGGAACTGTCTCCGCCGGAATGGATGTGGTGACCATGTCTTTCAACGTCATCGGCGAGAGTTTGTGCGAGGTCACGTAATCATCGACCAGTTTCTGTTCCTTCCCGCGAAGATACTCGAGAGCCGAAAGGACAATCTTCTTGCTCTCTTTCTCGAATTCAATCACCCTCAGCCAGATGGAGTCTCCCTGCTTGAACGACTCCGAGACGTTCTTGATCGGCGTATGCGAGAGTTGTGACAAGGGGATGAAACCGTCGACGCCGAGCGGAAGCTCGACGATAATGCCCTTCTCGATGATCCGGACGATCTTTCCTTCAACATCCGTACCGACTTTGTACCGGCTCTCGAACGCATCCCACGGATTGTCCTGGATCTGTTTGTGTCCGAGCGATATTCGTCTCTGTTCGATGTCGATCCCAAGGATGACAACTTCGAGCTTGTCCCCCTTCTTCACCACTTCCCCCGGATGTCGAATCTTCTTCGTCCATGAAAGATCCGAAATATGCACCAGCCCATCCACCCCCTCTTCGAGCTCGACGAAGACGCCGAAGTTCGTGAGGTTCCGGACGTTCCCGACGTGCTTCGAACCCACGGGATATTTCTGCATGAGGGTCGTCCATGGGTCGGGTTCGAGCTGTTTCATGCCGAGCGAAATCTTTTTTCCCTCCTTATCCAGCGAGAGAATCACCGCGTCGATCATCTGCCCCATCGAAACCATCTGAGACGGATGCTTGATGTGCTGTGTCCAGCTCATCTCTGAAATATGGATCAGCCCTTCAATCCCTTTTTCGATTTCGACGAATGCACCGTAATCGGTAAGAGACACGACCTTTCCGACAACACGCGTGCCCACCGGATACTTGGTCTCGATATTCTCCCACGGATGCGGGAGAAGCTGTTTCATGCCGAGCGAAATGCGCTTTTTTTCCATGTCGAAGTCGAGCACGACGACGTTGACCGTCTGGTCGAGCTTGACGACTTCCGACGGATGGCCGATCCGTCCCCACGAGAGGTCGGTAATGTGGACCAGACCATCGACACCGCCGAGGTCGACGAAGACGCCAAAATCCGTGATGGCTTTTGCATGACCTTCGAGGATCTGACCCTTTTCGAGTTTCTCGAGAATCGCCTTGCGCTGACTGGAAAGTTCCTCCTCGACCAGTACCTTGTGACTGACGACGACGTTTTCCGACGGATGATTCACTTTGACGACGCGGAAATCCAGCTCGCGGCCGATGAAGGCATCAAAATCCCGCACAGGCCGGATATCGATCTGGGAGCCGGGCAGGAATGCGTCGAGTCCAAGGAGGTCGACCACGATTCCCCCCTTTGTTCTGCGGACGCACCGGCCTCTGATCACCTCACCCGTTTGATGGGCTTTGACGACCCGTTCCCAGACACGCATGAAATCGGCCCGTTTGCGCGACAGGACGAGCTGGCCGTCCCTGTCTTCAACGGATTCCAGGAAGACCTCGACCGTGTCGCCCACCTTCATGTCTTTGATGTTGGGAAATTCGGCGACCGAAACCGAGCCCTCCGACTTGAAACCGATATCGACGGCGACGTGAGAGTCTCCAATGTGGACGACCCTGCCCTTGACGATCTCTCCGGCACTGATCGCACTCATTGTGCTCTCGTACAACTTTGCCAGTTCTTTGTATTCGCTCTCTGAATAACCTTGTTCGTTCAGCATGAGCGTATTGTTATCGCTTTCCGCCATTCAGCCTCCGGTGCTCCGTCCCCCGTGCGGGGGTTTTGTTCTACGCCGAATTCGACACGCGTCATCAACGTATCGTGTCCGGCCGTCTTGTTCTTGATGAGTGAATGATTCGTGATTTCGTGATGACGTTTGATTTCATGCGGCAGACCGATTTGCGCAACGCTCTTCGATCGCCTTCCGTACCTTTTCCATCAGCCATTGAGGGGTGGAGGTTGCGCCCGTGACGCCGACGGTCTCCGCCCCGACAAACCACTCCGGTTTCAGCTCCGGAATGTCCTCGATAAAATATGTCTTCGGATTCTCCGACCGGACAATTTCGAAGAGCACTTTGCCGTTCGAGCTGTGACGTCCGGCGACGAATACCACGACGTCGTTCGCGCGGCCGAATTCACGGATCTTCTTGTCCCGGCCGGAAACCTGACCGCAGATCGTGTCCTTGGCATGAAAACCGATCGCCTCATCCTCGATCGAACCGATGACAAGTTCCTTCACCCGCTTCGAGAGCTCCTCCTTGATGCGATGGAACGTCGGCTTATCCATCGTCGTCTGCGAAAAGAGCACGGTCTTCCGGTCGAGCGGGATCGAATCAACCTCTTCGACCGACTTGATCACGAACGCACGGCCGTCGGTCTGTCCGACGAGCCCTATGACTTCCGCATGATCCTTCTTGCCAAATACGACAATCTGATATCCCTCAAGGTAGAACTTTCGAATCCTTTCCTGAACCTTCGTCACCACCGGGCACGTCGCGTCAATGAGGGTGATGCCTAATTCCTGAGCCCTTCGATATGTCGACGGCGGTTCACCGTGTGCCCGAATCAGGACAGTCGATCCGCGCGCTTTGTCCAATTCGTCAAGTGTTATCGTCTTGAGGCCTTCGTTTTCCAACCGCTGAATCTCCATCGGGTTGTGAATGATCTCGCCGAGCGAATACATTTGTCTGCCATCCGCAAGCTCCTGCTCTGCAATTTCGATCGTCCGGACCACGCCCCAGCAGAAACCCGAACTGGTATCGACACGAACCGTCATGCGCTCAGCATCCACTCATATTTGTGGAGCGATTCATCAAGTCCCGATAATGCTTCTTGCCCGTTTCACGATATACGCAACCTGCTCTTCGATCGTCAAATTGGAAGTGTCCAACTCCACCGCGTCGTCCGCTTTCTTCAGCGGACTGACCGTGCGCGATGAATCGAGGCGGTCCCGCTCGATGATCTCCCGCACCAGGTCCGATTCGCCGATATCCACGCCGGCATCGGAAAGGTCTTTCTTGCGCCGCCTCGCCCGCTCTGCGACGTTGGCGCTCATGAAGATCTTGAGTTCGGCATGCGGCAGTACGACAGTCCCGATATCCCGTCCCTCAAGCACAACCCCTCCACCGGAAGCAACCGCACGCTGTTCCCGAACGAGAACGTCCCGGACCGACTGGTAACTGCTGACCCGGCTGACGGCTTTTGTAACCGCCGGGGAGCGAATCTCCCGGGTCACATTCCGGCCGTTCAAAAAGACATTCTGCTTCCCGTCTTCTGACTCCAGCCGGATCGAGGCCGATTCGGCGATCGACCTAATGGTCGCCTCGGAATCGAGAGGGATTTTCTCTTCGACAACTTTCAGCGCAATCGCACGATACATCGCGCCGGTATCGACGTGAAGATAGCCCAACTCACGCGCCACCAGCTTGGCCGTCGTGCTCTTGCCGCTGGCCGCGGGGCCGTCGATTGCGATGACGATCTTCCGAGGGCTCTTCACACGATGGAATTTTTAATATACGAAAAACCGAAATGGGGAGCAACCGGGACCTGGCCCTCCGTACAATGGCGACCTCGACCTCTCCCTTTCATTTCCTTCGATAATCCGCTATTTTTGCGCGATGAGAAGGTCTACGCACGAAGAAATCACCTCCCGACGACTCACTCCCCGGACGCTGGCCCGCAGCAGGCGCAATCCCGTCTCCGTCGTCGTCGACAATGTCAGAAGCTTATACAATGTGGGCTCAATCTTCCGGACTTCCGACGGCGCGCGAATCGAGAAGTTATACCTCGCCGGATTCACGCCTCGACCGCCCCGGCGGGAAATCGAAAAGACGGCGTTGGGGGCCACGGAGACCGTCCCGTGGGAATTCGTCCGGGATGCGCGACAACTTCTGAATTCGCTGAAGGCCGAAGGTTACACCATCGCGTGTCTCGAGCTTATGGAAGGCAGCGTCCCCTACTATGCCATTCCCCCGACAAGTTTTCCCCTCTGTCTGGTCATCGGCAATGAAGTAACGGGCGTGTCTGCTCCTCTCGCGGAGCTTTGCGACCTCGGGCTCGAAATCCCGATGTTCGGGATGAAACAATCCCTCAATGTTGCCGTCGCCTACGGAATCGCCGTCTTCGAGCTTGTCCGCATCTTTGGTCAGTCACACGCCGGGTAATCATGCCCGGGTGAAGTACTCCTGATGCTCGTGCGTGTGTATCCTGATGACACCCGCCCGGACCAGCTGAACGAGCGCACGCGAGGCTCTCCGGCGCGAGATGTTCACCAGCTTCGCAAATTCCTGCAGCGTTATCTGTTCGTGAGAATCGAGGTAGTCGAGGAGGCGTCTCTCTTCTTCCCCGATCGAAAAATGCATGGGAGGAGCGTCGGGACTTTCCGCACGGAGCACACGCACCACCTCCTTGCTCGCCTCGACCGTCTTGTCGTTCACCCTGATGAAAACCTTCGAGCTGTCGCCGTTCGAGCCGTTGACGAGCATGTGCGGCTTCGATGCACTTTCGCTGACCGAAACCACAATGACATCCTTTTCCCTCATCCCCACGATTTCGATCTCCGGTTCAATCGGGGGGTCGCAAAACAGCCGTCCGGCCGACTGGATCATTTCGATCTCGAGCTTTTCGCTTTCGACGCCGACGATCGATTTATCGTCATCCACGCCAAAGAGAATGGTTCCCCCCCGCGTGTTCGCAAATCCAATCAGTGCCCGCGCGGTCTTCTCCGGCGTGGAGACTTTCCTTTTAAACTCCAGCCCGAATCCTTCCCCTTCCTCGATCAGCGTTTTGAGCTCGCGATTATTCATAGTGAGTCCCGTATTCCCGATGTTGAGTCGAAGTTCACGCGGCCGGATTCTGCGGGAATCGTATCTTCCCCGGACTCGAAAAAGTTCTCGTCCGGCGGCGGAAGTCCCCAACCCCTCGCGTCCATGCGTGCGATGACGATCTTCGACCGGCGTATGACGTACGAAGAATTGGAGTCCGCCCGGTGGCGCCGCGGGCTCGGGATAATTGCCGCAAGCCGGGCACATTCATCCCTGCTCAGGTCGGCGACATCCTTTCCGAAGTGATACCGTGCCGCCGCGCCGGCACCGTAGATCCCGTCTCCCCATTCGATCGTGTTGAGATACAATTCGAGGATGCGTGACTTGGTAAGGGTTCGCTCTGCATACCAGGTCAGGATCCATTCTTTCAATTTCCGGAGCGGATTTTTCGACGGAGACAGGTAGAGGTTTTTGACCAGTTGCTGGGTGATCGTGCTGGCTCCTCGCGCCGGCTTCAGCTCCCGGATGTCTTTCCAAACCGATTCCTTGAATTCGAACCAATCGAATCCCTGGTTTGACCAAAACGTCCCGTCCTCCGCCACGATAACCGCGTCGATGAGCGTGGAGGGAATCTTGTCCAATGGAGTCCAGACCTGCACGCGACGGAGCGTCGTTCCCTGCTCGCGCGCGAGCCGCTCCTGTTCCCGCATGAGCTCTGTCTCCCGCGGGTTGATTTTTCGGAGGCGGTAGAGGTCGCCGAACGGGAGCGAACCAATATCGAGCCCGATGATCGCGATGCCGAGGACCAGAAGGGTCCGGAACGGATGACGACGGAGAAGCCGCGCCGCGACGCCCGCCCGGAGCGCCATTGTGGAGAGCATGAACCGCCAGCCGTTCGAGCGCTCTTCCACGCTTCAACAAACCCGGGAATTCTTTTTGCTGTCCAGATAACTTTGAAGGAGAATTGCCGCGGCAGTTGAGTCGATCCTTCCCTCCATCGCCCTGCGATCGTTCCTTCGCACCCCTCCTGCAATCATCGAGCGTTTGGCCATCGTCGTCGTAAATCGCTCGTCCCACGGAAGAACCGCGCAATCGATCTCGCTCCGAAGCCGGTCGCAAAAATCTTCAACCTCGACCGCCTTACGGCCTTTCTGCCCTTTGAGATTGAGCGGCATTCCCACAATCACCAGACGGACCGTTTCACGGCGAATAATGTTCCGAATTTCATCCATGACGCCGGCGGCGTTTTCCAACGTGACCAACGGGGACGCGATGATCTCCAGAGGGTCGCTGAGCGAGACGCCGATCCGCTTCGCGCCGTAGTCGATCCCCAACACCCTCCCGGGCGATGTCTCTTTGTTTTCATGGTCACGCAAAAAACCGCTCCACGCTCACGATG
Organism: Bacteroidota bacterium; assembly: GCA_035499415.1. Classification (GTDB taxonomy): domain Bacteria; phylum Bacteroidota; class Ignavibacteria; order UBA10030; family UBA10030; genus DATJYV01. The sequence goes on along the minus strand of DATJYV010000140.1, from coordinate 8,966 downwards.
CCGGGGACTTTCTTAATCTTCTCGATCAAGCGCGAGAGGTGCTCGGTATTTTTGACGAAGAGGATGATCTGGCCGTCAAAGAGAGGGCCCTTGGAATCCATGTTGACGCTGCGGATGTTCGTATTCTGGTATGTGGAAATCGCGTGCGTGACATCGCTCAGCAGGCCGGGACGGTCCTGGCCGGAGATGTGGACGGCGGCGATGAAGTCGACCCCATTAGGGGCCGGCCAGCTGACATCGACGAGGCGTTGACTCTCGGTCATCCTCATCGAGATCACGTTCTTGCAATCCTTCCGATGGATTTTGATGCCGTCTCCCGTCGTCACAAAACCGACGATTTCGTCCCCGGGAATGGGGTTGCAGCACTTCGCGTACTGATGCATGAAGTTGTCGCTCGACCCGAGAATCGAGATGCCGCTCGCGACATCGCGCGCCGTGTTGATAAAACGGGAGAAGAGCGACTGTGCCTCCTCCGGCGAGCCACGCAGCGCATCCGCAACGGGATGTTTGGACCGCATCATTAATTGTTCGATCATTCCGTCCGCCTCGATTTTTCCCTCGGCAAGGGCGAGGTAAAAGTCCTGAAGATTTTCAAACCGGAGCGAATGAACGAACCGCGTGATCTCCTCCTCCCCGATCGTAAACTTGTTCTTCTTCAGCTTTTTTTCCCACAAATGTCTTCCGTCTTCGGATTTCTTGCGCGCTTCCTCGCGAATCCACTTACGGATCGACGACTTTGCCTTGTGCGTAACGACAAACTGCTCCCAATCTGCGTTCGGGGTCTGATTTTTCGACGTGATGATTTCCAATTGATCGCCGCTTCGCAGGATGGTGTTGAGCGGGACGATGCGACCGTTCACTTTCGCACCGATGCAGTGGAACCCGACGTTTGAGTGGATTTCGAATGCAAAGTCGAGCGGCGTCGCGTTCCGCGGCAGGATCTTGAGATCCCCTTTGGGTGTGAAGACGTAGATCTCATCCTGGTAAAGATTCAGTTTGAAACTTTCCATCAGCTCCCGCGGTGTATCGTCGCTTTTCTGTTCGAAAATCTCCCGCACCCAGTTGACCCAGCTTTCAAGTTCCTTGTCAAGGGATGTCTTGTTTTCCTTGTACATCCAGTGCGCCGCGACTCCCTTTTCCGCGATTTCGTGCATCGCCCTCGTTCGGATCTGCAGTTCTACCATCCTCCCGTCCGGACCGACGACCGTGGTGTGGATCGACTGATACCCATTTTTCTTCGGGACGGAGATGTAATCCTTGAACCGTTCCGGGATGGGCTTGTAGAGCTCCGAGACAATGCCGTAGACCATGAAGCAGTCATTGTTGTCGGTCGTATCGAGGATGATGCGGACGGCAAACAGGTCGTAGATCTCATCGAGCGGCTTCGACCGCTTCACCATCTTGTTGTAAATGCTGTAGATGTGCTTCGGACGGCCTTCGATCTCGTACTTGAGCCCTTCTTCCGACAGACGCTTGGTGATCGGCAGGACGAACTTGTTGATGTAATGCTCTCTCTCGCGGCGTCGTGATTTGAGCTGGCGCGAGATCTGGTCGTATTCGGCACGATGGATATGCTTGAAGGACAGATCCTCCAGTTCCCACTTGATTCGTGCGAGGCCGAAGCGGTGCGCGAACGGAGCGTAGATTTCGAGGGTCTCGCGGGCAAGCCGAACGCGTTTTTCCGGCGGGAGGTATTCCAGCGTGCGCATGTTATGAAGCCGGTCCGCAAATTTCAGGAGCATCACCCGAATGTCATTCACCATCGACAGCAGGAGCTTGCGGTAGCTCTCCGCCTGGGTTACTTCGTGGCTTTCGAAAATATCGGTGATCTTGGTGGCGCCGTCGACGATGTCGGCGATGGTTTCACCAAATTCCGCGCGGATATCCTTGAGTTCAAAGCGGGTATCTTCAACGACATCGTGGAGCAGTGCGCTGGCAACGGAGATGTCGTCGAGCGGAATTTCGTTCGCGACAACCATGGCCACTTCATATGGATGGAGAAAGTAAGGTTCCCCGGAAGCGCGAAGGTCGTGCTTGTGCGCTTCCAGACTCATGCTGAATGCGCGGGTGATCAGATCCTCATCGACCGAATGTAGGTTTTTTCTGCAAACGGCGAGGAGGTCATCGAGTTTCTTCCTGTATTGCCCGTCTACGGCCACGATTCCTCATCCCTTCCGCGCAAGGAGGGTGGAACAAGAAACGCCTCACTCATCAAATATATGCCTTCTGCATCAAGAATCAAGCCGTTGGTAGTGTTCTATTTCCAAGCAACCGTCACCCCAAACTTTGGGCCGAAGGCCCATCAGCCTCTGGCTGAGGTTCGGGGTCTGTGAACGTCAGATGCTGAAACGAGTTCAGCATGACGCTTCCTTAAATACGTTGGAGCCCGCTGAATTGAGGACACTACTAAGCCGTTGACTCTTCTAGCGCGGCTCATGGCCGTCGGAAAGTTTCGTTAAAAGGTCGTTTGCCTCCTCAAATTTTCGTTTCGCGCGTTCGGCATAGTCGGCGGGGACGACGATATTGGAGAGCTTCAGAAGCTGCCGGATGTCCGCCGCTGCCTCCTGGATTTCCTGCGCTTTCAACTCTGCCCGGGCCAAATTGAGCCGACAGACGATCTCGTTGTAAGGATTCGGCGACCGACCGGCTGTGAGGTGAATCAGGAGGAGGCGATACGAGGCAGCGGCGTCCGCAGGACGATCCAATCCATCCAGCGCACTGCACAACATCCACAGGAAGATTGTATTCCCGGGATACGAAGCAAGGGCTTCGCGCGACCATCGTTCCGCATTCGAAAAATCCTGCTTATCGAGAGAGATCGATGCAAGCGAGCTCATGGCCATGAATCGGCTGTATTTACCGGACGTCGCGCATGCCTCCAGCATTCGAATCCCCAGGGCTCTGTCGTCCCGAACGAATGGAAGCCACTGCAGAAATTCGAGCTTGCGGCTTTTCCAGTAATAGTAAGTCCCAACTCCCGCGTACGCGTCGAAATATGTTGAATCAGCCGCGATGACGGCTTCGAGCTCCGACGCTCCGGCAGAACTTTTCTTCACGCCGCCGAGCCAGTCCCCGCGAAGTGCCCGGGCATAACCGTCGAGCCCGTATGCTGTGCCGATCAGATAGTGCGCGTATGAGGCGGTTGACGGGTCGTTTTCAAGAAGAGACGCCCGCTCGGTGGCGAGTTCCAGCAGGCCGTCGAAGGCGGAGACGTCGAGGGTTGAGAGCTCGGTCATGGCGCGGGCCTGAAGCAGAGCCGCACGGTAAAGATAACCTTCAGGCCGATTCGGAAATCGTTCGCAAAGGTCGGCGAAGAGGGAATCCGCCTCGCTGAACGACTCGCTCAAAGTGAGGTTGATTCCCTTTACGACAGCGGAATCGAGATTGGCTTTTGATATTCCCTGGTACGCATCCGCGACGCGGACACCGAGCAGAAGGAACAACCCGCCGATAAGTTCAGCCCGTCCCAAATAACCTGTCTCCGGCATCACCCAGGCCCGGGAGAATGTATCCCCGGTTGTTGAGTCCGCGGTCAAGAGCGCACGTGAAGATTCGCACGTCGGGATGGGCGCGGGACAATCGGCGAACGCCCTCGGGCGCGGCGACAAGACTGACGAAACGAATGGCTTTCGCGCCTCTCGATTTAAGATATGAAACTGCAGCAGCTCCGCTCCCCCCCGTTGCAAGCATCGGGTCGAGGACCATGACCAGCGAACTTCGCAGGTTTTTCGGAACTTTGAAGTAGTAATCGACCGGTTTTAACGTTTGCTCATCGCGGAACAGCCCGATGTGTCCCACGCGCGCGTCGGGAAGAATCTCGACGAAGCCGCCGACAAGGCCCAGGCCTGCTCTGAGAATGGGCACGAGGATTATGGGCTGCTTTACGATGCTCCCGGTCGTTCTCTCGAGCGGGGTAGAGATCCGGACGCGCTCCAAACTTAAATCTCGCGTGACTTCGTATGCCATCAGGGCCGCCGTCCGCCGAAGGATGGCACGAAACTGATTGCTGGGAGTTTTCTTATTTCGGAGAAGTGTCAGGTCCCGCTTGACAAGGGGGTGGTCGATGACTGTCAGATTTTTCATACATCAACTCGGGATAAGTGATTAGTTTTCAACGCAATATGCAATGGATCGAAACAAGTTCATCGCGACCTTCCCGCCATCTTTTTTGCCGTCGTTCGGGCCGCAGTCAGTACAGGATCCCACAGGGGCGCAAACGGTGGAGCGTAGATGAGGTCAAGCTTGGCAACTTCTTCGAGAGTCAATTTATGCTGGATCGCAGCGGCAAGAGTGTTGGCCCGGAGCACGGCTCCGTCTCCACCATAGACGTTGGCCCCCAGAAGCCGCCCGGTCGTCTTGTCCGCCACCAGGATAATCCCAATCGTGGAATTGCCCGGATAGTAGCTCACCCGGCTATTTCCCGATATCTCTTCGATGACCGGAATGATTCCCGAATCTTCCGCTTCCTTCGAACTCAGCCCCACGTGCGCAACTTCGATATCGAAAATCTTCACCCCCAGCGCCCGAATGGCTCCCGCAAATGTCGCCCTCCCGCCGGCGGCATTCTCTCCGGCAACCCAACCCTGTCTGCTCGCGTACGTAGCCAGCGGGACGTACATCCACTTGTTGTTGACGATGTTCTTCACCTCGCAGCAATCCCCGGCAGCGTATATTCCATCAACATTGGTTTCTTGTTTTGGGTTCGTCGTGAGGCCGCCGAATTTCCCGATCGAAAGGCGAGCCGTCCGAGCGAGGTCATTCCGGGGTTCCACGCCGAGCGCGAGAATAACAACATCGGCAGGATATCGACCCTGCGTTGTAACCAGTGCGGTCACTTTTCCCGCTCCGTCTCCTTCAAACGACCGAACCCTCTGCCGGGGTTGAAATCGAATCCGATTTCGACCGAGCGCATCCACGACGGCCGTGCGTGCGCTCTGCTCTAACCGCGACATGGGAAGCTCGGCACGGTGCAGGAGCGTCACTTCCAGTCCCGCGGACGAGAGCGCTTCGCACATCTCCATCCCGACATATCCCCCGCCGATGACAACGGCTCGCCGCGGCTTTTCCTGCTCGATGAATCGTCTTATTCCATACCCGTCTTCAAGGGACTTGACATGGAATACATTTCGCGAATCTTCCCCCTCCAGGCCCAGCGTGCGGACGCGCGAGCCCGTCGCCAGGATCAATTTGTCGTATTGAAACTCAACATCCTTCTCCCGCTCGAGATCCCGCGCGATAACTTTTTTTTTCGTCGCTTGAATTTCGTCAACCCGATGCCCCGTTTTCACTTCGACTCCTTTAACCTGGCGCAGGCGCTCCGGTGAATAGGGGACGAGGAGCGAGGGGTCTTGAATCGCTCCTCCAATGAAATACGGAATCTCGCATATCCCGTAAGAGATGTATTCTCCCTGCTCCAGAAGCAAAACTTCGGCGTTTGGGTTGACCCTTTTCGCCTTGCTGGCGGCGCTCGGGCCCGCGGCAAGGCCTCCGACGACGACGATTCGCTGTTTCACTTTTTGCGAAAGACGATGGTGAGAGGAACGCCCGAAAAACCGAAATGCTCCCTCAATTGATTGTCAAGATACCGGCGGTAGGATTCCTGGACCAACGAGGGCTCATTGCAGAAAAAGGAAAATGTCGGAGGGCTGGATTTGACCTGGGCGGCATACTTGATGCGAATCTCCCTCGACCCTGAAGATTTTGGGGGGTTCCGGTCAATCTCCGCCATGATCGTCTTGTTGAGCCGGCTCGTTGCTATCCTCTTCTTGCCTTCTAGATGGAGAGCGACCGTCGTTTGAAGGACCTTGTTGACTCGTTGGTGTGTCTTTGCTGAAATGAAGACCACGGGAAGGAAATCGTAAATCCCCAACTTGTGGAGTATCGCCTTCTCGTATGCGGTTGACGTATGCGAATCCTTCTCAACCAGGTCCCACTTGTTCACGACGAGAAGCGTCGGGCGATGCCGCTCCATCGCCGTTTCCACGATACGCATATCCTGCTTTTCCAGTCCCTGCTGCGCATCCAGCACTACGGCCACGACATCGCAACGATCGATGCTCCGGATTGTCCGAAGCGTGCTGTAGAATTCGACATTCTCCTCGATGCGGCTGGGCTTTCGGAGTCCTGCGGTGTCTACCAGAAGCAGGAGATTTTCTTCATACATCACGGCTGAGTCGATCGAGTCCCTCGTGGTTCCCGGAACCGGTGTCACCAGATGGCGTGCCTTGCCGATCAGCGCGTTGACAAGCGACGACTTTCCCACATTCGGCCGCCCGACGACCGCAACACGAATGCCGGCCTCCGACTTCGCGCGTTTTCCATTTTTTCGGAAACTGGCTGTTAGAACATCAAGGAAGTCGCCGATGCCGCGTCCCCCCAGGGCTCCGAGCCCGTGCGGCTCGCCCAATCCGAGCTTGTAAAACTCCAATCTCCTGTCTTCGAGCGCCGCGGAGTCGATCTTGTTTACCACGACGTGAACGGGCTTTTGGGATTTACGGAGTTCCTGGGCGATTTCTTCATCGAGGAGCGTAAGTCCCTCGCCTGCGTCCAGAAGAAAAATGACGGCATCAGACTCGCTGATCGCAATCCCCGACTGCTCCCGGATCGCCTTCTCGAAGATGTCCTCCGACCGGGGGACAAATCCTCCCGTATCGATCAACGTAAACCGCTTGCCGGCCCACTCGGCATCGCCGTAATTTCTGTCTCTCGTAACGCCCGGAGTTTCATGGACAATCGCATCCCTGCCGCCGAGAATTCTGTTAAAGAGAGTCGATTTGCCGACATTCGGCCTTCCGACGATCGCAACGAGCGGGAATGACATGGCGTGAATTGGAATTTCGGAGGAGCAAATCTCAACGATAAGGTAGAAAAAATTGGAGGGATTTCCAATCGCCCCGGGGCTCCATCCTCCCGCGATTGGCCGGGTACTGCCCGAAGTTCAGATCGAATTCTCTGGAGAGAGGATTTTATTTATCCGCGGTTCCCGCTCTCCCCCGGGATAATCCGAATCACGAGTGCGTCTCTCGCAGCGTGAAACCGGAGCGGCATGCGGGGTCCGCCTCATCGAAGGAGGATGTGACAAACTCTGTCGGGGCGGCGAGATTCGAACTCGCGACCTCTTGGTCCCGAACCAAGCGCGCTAGCCAGGCTGCGCCACGCCCCGATGCAACAGCAATGTGCAATATATTCAGATATGCTTCGAAAATCAACGAACGATATTTCCCGCCTTCCGGAGCTGATGCCAAACGTTGTCCAGCCAGCCCTCACCACCGGCATCCAGCCAGGTGATTCGTTCATCTGCACGGAACCACGTGAGCTGCCTCTTCGCGAATCGTCTTGAATTTCTCTTGAACTCATCCAGCATCTCATCCCGCGAAATTTTTCCCTCAAGATGCCGCAGCGCCTCACGATACCCGACGCTGTTCATCGAGTTCAGCTTCCCGTCGTACCCCTTTGCCTTGAGCGCTTCCGTCTCGCCGAGAAGCCCGTCACGCATCATCCTCTCGCACCGTTCATTGATTCTTCCGTACAATTCGGCTCGCTCCCAACGGATTCCGATTTGCCTCACGTTGAACAGTGGCTCGCGCGATTGCTCCGCGTGCCATTGGGAGATCGGCTTCCCCGTGGCCATAAGCACCTCAAGCGCCCTGGTCAGCCGGCGTGTCTGCGTTGGGTGAATATTTTTCGCACTCGACGGATCCACTTCTCTCAGTTTTTCCCACAAGCCGTCCCCTCCCCGTGTCCTCAAAAGCTGATCCAACCGGTCGCGGATTTCCGGGTCGCGTGCCGGGCCCTCAAAAAAGCCGTCGATCACTGCCTGAATGTATAGTCCCGAGCCTCCGACGATGATCGGAGTTTTTCCGCCGTCCAGCACAGAGAGAACCGTTCGCCGCGCTTCAACGCCGTACCGTCCGGCATTGTATTCTTCATCCGGATTCAGAATGTCAATGAAGTGATGACGGACCTCCGCGAGGTCCCGACGACCCGGCTTCCCGGTGCCGATGTCCATCCCTCGGTAGACCTGGCGAGAGTCCGCCGAGACCACCTCCCCCGCACTCTCCCTGGCCGCACGGAGCGACAGATCGGTCTTGCCGCTGCACGTGGGTCCGACAATTGCGAGGACAGACGGAAAATCAGAACGAGAGAGGCGCGGTGGAAATTTCAAATCCGTGCAGCGAGGAGGTTCACGAGGATGTTTTTAACTCCACCCCTTTTTGCCGATGAGGGGGACAAATTTGAATCCCAAGACTTCCTTCGTGTCGAACGTTTCCCCGTGTTTTTGGAGGACACGGACCTTCTGAACTTCGAGGTCACCGACGGGGACGACGAGCCGGCCGCCTTCCGCGAGCTGGTCGAGCAGGGGGTCTGGGACGCTGGGCGCGGCGGCCGTTACGATGATGCCGTCATACGGGGCAAACTCTGACCAGCCGACCGTGCCATCTCCACAGCGCGACGCGATGCGGTAACCCATTTTCTCAAAGAGTTTTCTCGCCTCGAGATGGAGCGCCATGTGCCGTTCCACGGTGAAGACACGGCACCCCAGTTCGGCGAGGATGACCGCCTGATACCCCGAACCCGTGCCGATCTCAAGAACCTTCTTCCCCGGACCGGCGAGAAGCTCCTGCGTCATGATGGCAACGGTGTACGGCTGGGAAATCGTCTGAGAACTTCCAATCGGAAGAGCGGTGTCGTCGTATGCGCGATCCAGGAACGGCCGAAGGACGAAGTGATGTCGTTCGACCTTGGACATGGCAGTGAGAAGCGCCTCGTCGTCTATCCCGCGCTCGCGCAGGAGGCGAACCATATCAGCACGTTCGTCTTCGTGGCGGCTCATGAATAATCATGGAAGAGGACGTTGATAAACCGGCGCGTTGTGGTCCAATTCGTCATTGCGGATTTTTCCGCGCCGTACAGAGTCTGAATCGCGACGAAGGAAACGACGAAACCCTTTTGCGCGGCGCGAATAA
>DATJYV010000139.1:0-13033 GCA_035499415.1 Bacteroidota bacterium | reverse complement strand
TGCCCCGCTCCGGCCTTTGACGCGGAACCTCGCGGAGGCCAAAAATGTTTGTCAACATGACTCAGGAATAGAGGGGTGAGGGGATTAGACCGCGAAATGAGGCCGATAAGACTCGTCTCCTCAATTCAACGAATTCTGACTTGTGAGGGAAGCATCATGCTGAACTCTGTGCGAAATGCGAATCCGTCTCCCGCGGAGTTTCAGCAGCTGAAGTTCAGGGTGACGGCCGGTTGAAAACTTGCGACGATCCGGATACGTTTGCGTGGCGGATTTACCAATAAAATTGTATATTTTTATCTTCGCTTACGATCTAAAAATTTGTCGATGGGCCGCCGCAAACGCTTATGGATTCTCCTCTTGAGCGTATTCCTGATAGCGTCTTCTCAACCTGCGCGAGCGCGGGGTGGTGAGGATTCAGCCGCTTATCCGAAGCAGCTTGAAGATTGCGTTCGCTTCGCGCTCATCCACCATCCTGCAATTCGTCAGTCTCTTACCGATGAGGAGATCACCGAGAGAGAGATCAGCAGCAAACTCGCGGATTGGTACCCCCAGATCAATTTCAACTTTTCAATCCTCCACAGCCCGCAATTGCCGGTCACGATTGTCGGGGGAACCGCAGTTCCGGAGGGCCTTGACAATACTTCGAACGGCCAGTTCTCCGTAACCCAGACGATTTTTAACAGGGATGCTCTGTTCGCAAGCAGTACCGCCGAGGATGTGAGAATCCGCGTGCGCCAACGGACGGCATCGCAAAAGATCGCGGTGGTCGTCGGCGTCAGCAAGGCGTACTATGCTGTTCTCACAACGGCGAAGCAGGTCGATTTGCTGTCGGAAGATATCGTGCGTCTGGAACAGAGTCTTAAGGACGCCTACAGTCAGTACCATGCCGGGGTGGTCGACAAGATCGATTATCAGCGGGCCTCCATTGCGCTCAACAACGCGAAGGCGGAGAAGAGGCAGTACGAAGAACTCCTGAAGACACGGCTTGCGTTTCTGAAGGAAGAGATGGGCTATCCGTCGGATTCGACACTGAGCGTCGAGTACGACAGCACGCGGCTGGAGCGGGATGCATCGCTCGACACCGCACAGACTCTCAGTTATGAGAAAAGAGTCGAATACCAGTCGCTGGTAACTCAAAAGCGCTTGCAGGAGGCGAACGTCTCGTATGCGGAGTGGGGCTTTCTTCCTTCCCTGACTGCGTTCGGCAACTACGACCTCAACTATCAAAGCGTCGAGTTGCGTCGTCTGTACGGCCAGAGCTATCCCAATTCAAATGTCGGACTCGAACTCTCCTTCCCGATCTTCCTGGGGGGGAAGAGAATCCAGGAAATCAGGGAGGCGGAGTTGGAAGTAGAACGGGCGGACCTGGACCTTGTCGCATTGCGGAATTCCATCGACGCGGAGTTTGCAGCAGCGATCGCGTCGTATAAAAGTAATCTAAACAACTATCGGGTCCTGAAACAAAATCTCGAACTTGCTCGCGATGTGTACAAGACGATTCAACTCCAGTACAAAGCGGGGACGAAATCGTATCTGGAGGTCATCATCGCGGAGACGGACCTGCGGACTGCGCAGGCGAATGAGGCAAACGCGTTTTACGAGGTCCTCAGCAGCAAGCTGGACGTTGAACGGGCCCTGGGCGCCATTCAGCCCAACGAGTAACAGAACGGAACGGAATCCATGACTGATCGAATTGTTTTGCTCTACGCGGCGAGCGCGCTTCTCGTGCTCATGATATCATGCTCGGGCAACCGGACGAATGAGGTGAAGGATCCACCCCCCACCCCTGTCGTCGCGTACACGATCGAGCCGGGGACCGTGTCGTTTTATGATATCTATCCTGCGACTGTTGTTGCCATGAACCAGGTCGAACTCCGGCCGCAGGTTTCGGGATACATCACCGCCATGAAGTTTCACGAAGGCCAGCATGTTCGGAAAGGGGAGACGCTGTATACGATTGACCAGCAGCGCTACCAGGCGGAGTACGACCAGGCCATCGCGAACCGCAACGTCGCGCGCGCAAATCTGGAGAAGATCCGCCAGGATGTCGACCGCTACACCGATCTCGCCAAGCACGATGCCGTTGCGCGACAGACGCTCGAGCATGCGCGCGCCGACCTGCAATCTGCGAAAATGCAGCTCGTTGCAGCCGACGCAAATGTCAATAACGAGCAGACGAACCTCCGCTATGCTGTCATCATCGCGCCATTCGACGGGACGATCGGTATCTCCCAGGTGAAGCTCGGTTCAGCGGTGGACGCGGGTCAGACGCTCCTGAACACCATCTCTTCCGATGACCCGATGGCCGTGGATTTTTTCGTAGACGAAAAACAGATCGGCCGATTCACCGAACTGCTGGGGAAAAAACCCGAAAGCAGGGACTCCACATTCACGCTCGTCCTGCCCGACCAGTCCATCTATCCTTTCTCCGGGCACCTGAGCTTTCTGGACCGGGCCGTCGACTCCCAGACGGGAACTCTTCGTGCACGGCTGTTCGTGCCCAACGGTCAAAACATTCTCAAAGCGGGTCTTACGTGCAATGTCCGGGTGATGTCCAGAAATGAACCGGGGAGCTTGTTGATTCCGTACAAAGCGGTTGTGGAACAGATGGGAGAGTATTCGGTGTTCGTCATCAGGAATGGGAGAGTTTCTCAGCGAAGAATATCGCTGGGCATGACGATGAACGATAAGGTCCTTGTGAATGACGGCTTGAAGGCGGGCGAGCAGATAGCCGTGGAAGGAATTCAGCGGCTCCGGGAAGATTCCCCGGTCACGACCTCAAGCCCGGGCGCCAACGCGAAGCCCCGTTAACGATGGACGCGGGCGGAATAGCTGACGGCGGCGTATGATAGCCAATACGTTCATCCGGAGACCCGTGACGGCGATCGTCATTTCGATCGTCATCGTGCTTCTCGGCGTGCTTTCGATATCCAACCTCCCGGTGAGTCAGTATCCCGACATCACACCCCCCACGGTCCAGATAAGCGGTGTTTTCAACGGCGCGGATGCCCAGACCGTCGAGCAGACCGTGACCACGCCCATCGAATCGCAGGTGAACGGCACGCCGGGGATGGCGTACATGCAGGGGAACAGTACGAGCGACGGTCGCACTACCATCACGGTGACGTTGACGGTGGGGACCAACGCCGACATCGCCGCGCTCGACATACAGAATCGCGTCGGCATTGCGACCCCTCAACTTCCGGACGACGTGAAGCGATTGGGGTTGACGACGAGAAAACGGAATCCGAGCATCCTGCTGCTCGTTGCGATCTTCTCCCCGCAGGGAACGCACGGTGTCACGTTTCTCGATAATTACACGAACATTTTCGTCCGCGATGCGCTGCTCCGCGTGAACGGCGTGGGGGATGTCTTCACGCGCGCGGATGACTTCAGCATGCGCATCTGGCTGGAACCGGACCAGCTCGCACAGCGCGGCCTGACGACCAACGACGTCGTCAATGCCCTGACGGAGCAAAATATTCAGATCGCCGCGGGAGCCGTCGGGGCGCCCCCGCAATCGAACCTCCAGGCGTTTGAGTACACGGTATTAACAAACAGCCGTCTCAATACGGAGGAGCAATTCAGCAATATCGTCGTGCGTGCAAACCCTCGCGACGGCTCGGAAATTCATCTGCGGGATGTCGCCCGCGTTCAGCTCGGTAAGTTCAGCTATGCCAGCAATTCGTTCGTGGACGGGAAGCGGGCGTCGTACCTCCTCGTCTACCAGGCGCCGGGGAGTAACGCCCTCGAGGTCGCCGACGGAATCTACAAAACACTGGGGGAGCTGAAGAAATCCTTCCCGAAGGATGTCGATTACGTCATTCCCTTCGAATCGGTTTCAGTCGTCAAGGTTTCGATCGCCGAAGTCGTCATCACCCTCCTCGAAGCGTTGGGCCTCGTCGTGCTCGTGGTGTTTCTCTTCCTTCAAAGCGGCCGCGCGACCCTCATCCCGGTCCTCGCGATCCCCGTCTCGCTCATCGGAACATTCGCGTTCTTCGGACCCCTGCATTTTACGATCAACGTCCTCACAATGTTCGGCTTTGTGCTGGCAATCGGTATCGTCGTGGACGATGCCATCATCGTCGTGGAAGCGGTCCAGCATTACATCGACCGTGAAGGCTTGTCTGCGCGCGAAGCGACGGAGAGAGCGATGGAGGAAATTTCGGGCCCTGTGGTCGCGATCGCCCTGATCCTTGCCGCCGTCTTTGTGCCCGTCGGCTTTATCCCCGGGATTCTCGGCCGACTCTACCAGCAATTTGCCATCACGATTGCGGTCTCGGTACTCATCTCGGCGTTCGTTGCCCTTTCGCTCACGCCCGCGCTCTGCTCCTTGTTTCTAAAGCCGTCGCGCGACGACCGGGAACCTCACGGCTTGAGCAAAGGGTTTGCGCTGTTCAACCGATGGTTCCAGCGCACGACCAATTCGTATGCGTACGGCGTTCGAAAGTCGATTGCGCGCTCCGGCCTTGTCCTTGTCCTGCTGACGATCCTTTACATCGGGACGCTTTGGCTCTTCCGAAACAAACCGACCGGTTTCATCCCGACCGAGGACGAAGGACGGCTCTACGTGACCTTCGAATTGCCCGAAGCATCTTCGACGAGCAGAAGCCTCGAAGTCTTGAACTCGATGATGAGCACGCTGCAGCAAACGCCGGGGATTGCACACTTTGCCGCCCTCGGGGGACTCAATGTCATAACGTTCGCAACCAAGTCGAACAGCGGAACGGTCTTCGCGCAGTTAAAACCGTGGGATGACCGGAAAGACCGGTCGCTCCAGCTGGGAGCAATCATCGCATCGCTGCAGCAGAAGTTTTCGGCCATCAGCGGGGCCAACGTCGTCGTCATCTCGCCTCCGGCGATCCCGGGGCTCGGCCAGACGGGCGGATTCACATTCGAACTTGAACAGCACGAGAGCACGGATGATATCAGGCAGTTCGAACGAACCGTGCAGACGTTTGTCGCGGCGGCCAACAAGCGCCCGGAGATCAGCCGGGCATTTTCCTTCTTCACGGCACGCACGCCGGGATACCAGATCAATGTCGACCGGGAAAAATGCAAGAAGCTGGGCGTATCAATCGCCGACGTTTTTTCGACGATGCAGACATATCTGGGAAGCCGGTACGTCAATGATTTCACCCTCTACGGAAGGAATTTTCACGTCGTGGCCCAGGCCGACACGTCCTACAGGGCGGACATACAGAATCTGATGAAGTACTACGTCAAGAATTCAGCCGGCGAGTTGATCCCCATGAGCACGTTCATCGAATACAAGGTCGTGGAGAACGCGCCGCTGATCACGCACTATAACCTGTTCCGGACGGCCGAGATCAACGGGAGTGCCGCTCCGGGCTACAGCAGCGGCCAGGCAATCGATGCCCTGCGGGAGGTGGCTGCGAACGTTCTCCCATCGGGTTACGGATATGAGTTCTCGGGGCTCTCGCGCGAGGAGATTAATGCCGGGGGAAGCAAGGTCGCAATTTTTGCGCTTTCGATTCTCTTCGTTTTCCTTTTTCTTGCCGCCCTCTACGAGAGCTGGACGGTCCCCTTTGCGGTGCTCCTTGCGGTCCCCATCGGCGCATTCGGCGCCATCCTGACGCTGACATTTTTGCCGGGCCTGAGCAACAACGTCTACGCGCAGATTGGATTGATCACGCTGATCGGGTTGGCGGCGAAGAATGCGATCCTCATCGTAGAGTTTGCGCGCGGCCGGGTCGACCGGGGAATTCCCCTGGTGACGGCGACCATTGAAGCCGCCAAGCTCCGACTGCGCCCAATTCTCATGACTTCGATGGCATTCATCCTCGGCGTAACACCGCTCGCATTTTCGAGCGGAGCCGGCGCCCAGGCACGGTCGACCATAGGTTGGACTGTGCTCGGCGGGATGCTCGCGGCGACGCTGCTCGCCATCTTCGTCGTCCCGGCGTTATTTGTGGCGATCACGCGCGTCGCGTACGGAGAGAAGAGACTTGCGGAACTTGCAAAGATGGGGGCGGAAGGGAAGGATGAAGCTCCACGAACGTGATCACAGTGAGACAATCCAGAGCCGATCAGGCAAGGTGATGTTCCCGCGGTCAGGGATCGTTGCTCGAATTCTCCGCCTTCAACAACTCCTCTGTTTTTAAACTCCATTCAGAGTACTTTTCTTCCAGGATTTCTACGACCTCTTTATAACGCGTGGTGACCTCTCTCGCGCCCTCACTCCGTTTGTAGAACTCCGGGTCGGCAAGGGTCATCTCCAGGTTTTCCTTCTCCGCCTCCAGTTTCTGTAATTCAACCTCCAACACCTCGACCTGTTTTTTCAACCCATGGAAGTTCTTTGTCCTCTCCTTCCGTGGGTTCGCATCCCAACGGCGGACCGGCTTCATCGCCCGGCCCCGATGAAGCTCGTCAAGAGTCTCAGCCCGAGCTCCTTTCGTTGCCGTCGTGTGGCCGGCGTTGCTTTCCCCTTCTTCCTGGCGTTTCTTCCGGAGGTAGTCGGCGACCGTGCCGAGATACATTTTGAATCCACCCGGCTTGAATTCGAACACTTTGTTGGCGATCGGTTCCAGAAAAGCCCTGTCGTGAGAAACGATGAGGAGCGTGCCGTCGAAATGCTGCAACGCCGACTGGAGAACCGATTTCGACTTCATGTCCAAATGGTTTGTCGGCTCGTCGAGGATGAGGAAGTTGGATGGTTGCAGGAGCATCTTTGCGAGCGCCACCCGGCTCTTTTCGCCCCCCGAAAGTACGGAGACCCTCTTGAAGGCGTCATCTCCCTGGAAAAGAAATGAGCCGAGGATCGTTCTCAATTTCTTCCGAATTTCTCCGGTTGCAGCTTCATCGAGAATTTCAAAAACTTCTTTCGTGGGGTCAAGCTCCTCGGCCTGATCCTGGGCGAAGTAGGATGCGGCGACATTGTATCCGAGGATGCGCTCGCCGGAGTCGATCGGTTCCGCGCCCGCCGCAATGCGGGAAAATGTGGACTTGCCGGCTCCGTTCACGCCGACGACCGCAATCTTATCCCCCCGCTCGATCTTACAGTCGAGGCCGGAAAACACTTTGTTCTCACCGTAGCTTTTCACGACACTGTTCAGCTCCAGCACCACCCGGCCGCTGACGACCGGTTGCGGAAATCGGAAATGGATCTGCTTTTCGTCGTCGTCCACCTCGATAAGGTCGATCTTTTCCATCTGCTTGATTCGGCTCTGGACCTGGCGCGCTTTCGTGGCCTTGTACCGAAACCGGTCGATGAACTCCTTCGTTTGTTTGATCTGTTGTTGCTGGTTTTTTTGGGCGTTGACCAACAGCTGCTTGCGCACTTCTTTCTCCTTCTCATAGAAGGAAAAATTGCCGGAGTACTCGTCCAGCCTCCCCCGCGAAAGCGCGAATGTCCGTCGAGTCAGGTTGTCGAGGAAGGCCCGGTCATGCGAAACAAGAACGACGGCGCCGTTGTACTGACGCAGGTACTCTTCCAGCCACTGGAGCGTATCCAGGTCGAGATGATTTGTGGGCTCGTCGAGCAGCAGGGTGGAGGGCTCCCGGAGAAGGAGCTTCGCCAGCGCAATACGCATCTGCCAACCGCCGCTGAATTCGTCCGTCTGGCGCTGAAAATCGTTTGTCGAGAATCCAAGCCCCATGAGCACCCGCTCAATCTTCCCCTTCATCCGATAGACGTCGAGGTCTTCGAGTTTGTGCTGAAGCTCGCCCATGATTTCGATATTCTCACTGTACGAGTCGAGGGAGGGGTCGAGCGTGTTCAACAGCTCATGGATTTCATCCAGGTTGCTTTGTACCGCCAGCACGTCTTCGAACGCTGTTTCGGCCTCTTTGTAAAGCGTCCTGCCCTTTGTTGAAATTCCGTCCTGGGGAAGATAGCCCACCGTGACCACGTGTGCTTTTTCGGCCCTGCCCGCGTCCGGCTTTTGAAGCCCCGCAACGATCTTCAGGAGCGTCGTCTTGCCGCTGCCGTTTGAGCCGACGAGCCCAATGCGGTCGTGCGGACCGATCAGAAAGGAGATGTCGTCGAAGAGTGTGCGGTCTCCGTACTGGAGCGAGATATGTTCAAGGAAGAGCATCAGTCAAGGGTCTGGAGTGAAGGTGTGAAAGAGACGCCGCGGGAGCACCGGTCGGGCGGACAAAGAGTGTGCTAAGATAATAAAAAAAGAGCACCGGAGAAAACTGCAGACACCTGAAGCGGGACGCCGGGCAGGTGAAAGCGGATCGATTGCGGACGCTGATTCCTGCAGAATAGAAGCTGTCTCAAAAATTGCTACTGTCATGCTGAACTTGATTCAGCATCTCATTTCCCGGGCAAACCAGACCCTGAAACTCAGCCAGAGGCTGATGGGCCTTCGGCCCAAAGTCGAGGGTGACGCGATCTGGGCTTTTGAGATAGCTTCTAATGATTTCCGTTCCCAACAGAACCCGCTCTCTCACCTCTGGAGACAATCCCTCCTTGACCGCGAGACGACGTTTCATTAGGTTTCGGGAGCGGGTTTCAGCCCGGCCGGCCCGTCACCGGTTCACCCCTGATTGCACGTCATCATCATCCCGCTCACATCATCCAACCGGACATGAAGAAGATTCCTTTTCTGATGTTCCTCTCTTTCAGCCTCGTCGCGCAGCCAGTCACAAACGATGAACTTTCCCGATGGCAACGAGAGGCAGGCAACGTTACGATCATTCGGGATACATGGGGGATTCCGCACATTTACGGGAAAACGGACGCCGACGCGGTATTCGGATTGATGTATGCGCAATGCGAGGACGATTTCCAGCGCGTCGAGATGAACTATGTTGAAAAGCTCGGCCGGATGGCGGAGATAAAAGGGGAGGGCGCGCTTGCAGGCGATCTCTACATCCGGCTCATCATCGACTCGACCGACGCCGTGGCCGATTACAAAAACTCCCCCGCGTGGATGCACGCCCTGCTCGACGCGTTCGCAGACGGAATCAACTTCTATCTCCATCGTCATCCGTCGATCCATCCCAGGCTTCTGACCCGCTTCGATCCGTGGTTTCCCTTGATGTGGACCGACGGCAGCATCGGTGCGATCAACACCGGCGACATCACGCCCGGCGACGTCGAGTCAATCTACCTCGGCGGGGATCAATCGTTCGGAAATCTCCAGCCCCGGTCTGAAGAGCAACTCGCTGGTTCGAATGGATTTGCACTCGGTCCGTCGAAGACGCTCTCGGGGAATGCAATTCTGTACATCAACCCTCACGTTACATTCTACTTCCGTCCCGAAGTTCATATGGTGAGCGATGAAGGTCTGAACGCGTACGGGGCGGTCACCTGGGGTCAATTTTTTGTCTACCAGGGCTTCAACGAACACTGTGGATGGATGCATACGTCGAGCAACGTTGACGTTTCGGACATGTACCTTGAAGACGTGACGATGAAAGGGGGGAGGTACGTTTACAAGTATGATGGGGCGGAGAAACAGGTGACGGAGCGTCTCATCACTCTGCGCTACAGGCAGGGAGACAGCCTTCGCACGAAGCAGGTGGTGACGTACTCTACGCACCACGGTCCGGTTATGGCCAGGCGCAGCGGCCGCTGGACGAGCGTGCGGTCATACAACCGTTCTCTCACGAGTCTGGTCCAGAGTTGGCAAAGGACGAAGAGCACGGGGTTCGAGTCATTCAGGAAAACCATGGAGCTCCGGTCGAACACGTCGAACAATACGGTATTCGCCGACGACCGGGGAAACATCGCGTACTGGCATGGGGATTTTATCCCGCGGCGGGACAACTCGCTCGATTGGTCGAAGCCGGTACGAGGGGACACCTCCGCGACGGAATGGAATGGTCTTCACACACTCGATGAGATCGTGCACGTCTATAATCCGCGAAACGGTTGGATTCAAAATTGCAATTCCACGCCGTTTACTGCGGCCGGTCCCGAGAGCCCAAAGCGGGAGGATTTTCCGGCGTACATGGCGCCGGATGGTGAGAATTTCCGCGGCATCAACGCGGCGCGTGTCCTCTCGTCCGGGAGTGCATTCACGATCGATAAGGTAATTGTTGCGGGTTACGACCCAACCCTGACCGCGTTCGAGTCCCTCGTTCCCGCTCTCGTGAGAACGTTCGAGATGAAATTCAAGCCGGGCGATTCACTCTACGAGCAATTGCAGGACCCGGTGGCGGTGTTGAAGGCATGGGATTTCCGATGCGGGGAATCTTCGATTGCGACAACGCTTGCCGTCGAGTGGGGCAATCAGCTTCAGCGAGCCGTCCAGCAAGTTCGAAGGATGAATCCGAATGCGGACCAGGTGGAAATCACGCGCCGGTTTGCTGAAGCTGCCTCGGCAGATGAATTGGCGCGTCCATTGTTAAGGGCAAAACAAGCGCTGGAAAAGCGTTACGGAAAATGGCAAATGCGGTGGGGTGATGTTAATCGCTATCAGCGGATCACGGATGACCTGGACGAAACGTTTGACGACAGCAAGCCGAGCATTCCCGTCGGATTTGCTTCGTCCCAGTGGGGAATGTTGGCCGCATTCAACAGCCGTCTGTTTCCGGGGACCCGGCTGCGCTACGGAACGAGCGGGGCCAGCTTCGTTTGTGCCGTCGAGTTTGGAAAGCGTATCAAGGCCAAATCCCTTCTCACCGGAGGAGAAAGCGGCGACCCTGCTTCAAAGCACTTCGCCGACCAGGCGGTCATGTATAGCAAGGGGGAGTTTAAGGACGTTCTCTATTATAAAGAGGACATCCTGAAACATGTGGAGAGGCAGTACCATCCGGGGGACTAGAAGCTGTCTCAAAAATAACTGTCGTCATGCTGAACCTGCCTGCCCCGTGCTTCGTTGCGGGGTTTCAGCATCTCATTTCCCGAGCAAATCAGACCCTGAAACTCAGCCGGAGGTTGATGCGCCTTTGGCGCAAAGTTCAGGGTGACGCGATCTGGGTTTTTGAGAGAGCTTCCAGGCACGTGAGCCGAGGGCTGCCTTCGACATCGTGCACCCTGGAATGAAGTTAACCTCCGGTTGAATCAAAAATTCATCGCTCGACGGACTCCAATCTCGATTCCCCTCAACTCCGCCAGCGCTTTCATTCGGCCGATGAGCGAATATCCGGGATAAACCGATTTCCCTCTCTCCTTCTCGAGAATCCTGTCTGCAGGCATGAGCCGTCCATGGTCCGGTCGAATGGGCATTCGGTGATTGAGTCCCCCTCTCTCCGCGCGTCGACGCTGCTCCCGCACCAGGACCTGCATAACTCCGCCGATGTCAACATCTCCCTCGAGATGATGTGATTCGAAGAAATCGCGATCCGCAGTCCGTTTGACGTTGCGGAGATGGATGAAGTGGAGCCGGGATGCGAAGCTCTTGGCGATATCGACCACGTTGTTGTCGGACCGGGCTCCGAGCGAGCCGGCGCAGAGCGTAATGCCGTTGAAGAAAGTATCCGCACTCGAGAGGATCCTCCGTAAGTCCTCTTTTGTACTCACGATGCGCGGAAGGCCCAGCAGCGGCCAGGGGGGATCGTCGGGGTGAATTGCAAGCGCCACACCCGATTCTTCCGCTACCGGCACAATCTGGCCAAGGAAATAACTCAGGTTGTCACGCAATTCCGCTTCATCAATCCGGTCGTAGGCCGAAATTGCGGCACGAAACTCCTCGAGCGAGAACGAATTCGCGGAACCTGGAAGCCCCAGGAGAATTGTCCTCTGCAGACGGGCTTTTTCCTTCTCGTGTAACGACGAATAAAATGTGCGCGCCGATTCAGCCCCGCTCCGGGTATAGTCACGTTCGGCGTTCCGCCTCTTGAGGATGCACAGGTCGAACGCGGCAAAGGCGACGGATTGAAATTTTGTGGTGACGGAGCCGTCGGTCATCGGGACTTCCAAATCGGTTCGCGACCAGTCGAGCACCGGCATGAAATTGTAACAGACCGTGTCGATACCGCATTTCCCCAGATTCCTCACCGATAGCTTGTAATTTTCGATGTGGCGTTGGTATCCTTCACTTCTCAACTTTATGAGCTCCGAGACGGGCAGGCTTTCTGCGACCGTCCAGGCGAATCCCGCCGCTTCAATCGTCCGTTTTCGTTCCATGATGTCCGCCTCGGTCCAGATCTCTCCGACGGGAATCTGGTGCAAAGCCGTGACGATGCCTGTTGCCCCGGTCTGCTTGACCTCGGACAGAGCGATGGGGTCAAAAGGTCCGAACCATCTCCACGTTTTTTCCAGCATCAATAATTTCTCTTTTGTGCGACTTCGCTGTCGCATCGCCTGCTTATGCGCGTTCTTTTGCATACCTCATGCGGTCTGAACAGAAAGCGGTCTGGTCCTGAAAGAAGCAAAAAGGGTTCAGTCGAGTCAACGCCAAAGAGTCATCGTCCCCCGGAATCACGAATTTCTTAACGTTGAGAATAGAGAATCCAACCATGGTGGAGCTTGGGTAGTGTCCTATTTCCAAGCAACCGTCACCCCGAACTTTGGGCCGAAGGCCCATCAACCTCTGGCTGAGGTTCGGGGTCTGTGAACGTCAGATGCTGAAACGAGTTCAGCATGACGCTTCCTTAATACGTTGGAGCCCGCTGAATTGAGGACACTACTGGAGCTTGACATTACCTGTGAAATTCTTGACATTTATGCCCCGAGAATTAAATCGGTTCAAAAACATTTGAACCGCACTCAAAGTTTGGGGAAGATTTTGTGAATAATCAACTCACCATCGAATTCTTCAACAACATCCCGATCGATCAAACAGAAGTATCTCGAGTTCAAACCTCGGCCGCCCAGAGTCGTTATTGGCGCGGGCTGTGGTTCTGGAGAAAGTCGATTGCCGGCACGTGGTGTTCATCGAACAAAAAATAACGTCTGATTTTATTCCAATTGAAATGGGGATTGCAGCTCACAAGGTGATTTCAGGCATGTGGCCGGGGGGAATTCGGATAAGCATATGAAAAGGTTCACGATTGTAGACGTTGCCAAGCGGGCCAAGGTGTCCAAGGGTACAGTCTCTGCGGTCATCAACGGAAGGGACTCGGTCAAAGCGGCAACCCGGGACTACGTCCTGGAGGTCATGAAGGAAATGAACTT
>DATJYV010000138.1:0-6569 GCA_035499415.1 Bacteroidota bacterium | reverse complement strand
TAAATTCGGCGAGATGTTCAAAGTCGAAGACAAGTTGACGAAAGCTCCCGCGGTCCGCAACACATTTGCCCACGTAAAGCCCGACGAGCTGTTTTTCCCCGACATGTCGGTCGACGAACTGCAAAAACGGGGCGTTCTCTTCGGCGTTTGCGACATGGCGATCACTGTTTACAGCACGATGACCGCCAACAACACGAAAGGCGACGCGGCTGTCATCAAAAAGGAATGGCTCGACGGAGTATTGCCGGGAATCCAGGTCGTCCCATCCGGAGTCTGGGCTGTCAACCGCGCTCAGGAACACGGTTGCACCTACTGCTTCGCGGGATAAGGTCTCGCTCGAGCTCAGAAGCAGAACGCTGCAGGGTTTCAGAAGCATCAACGGCCTCGGAGAAATTCCGGGGCCGTTTTGCTTTTTCTCCCTCAACCTTAAATTCAATCTTCATTCCCCGTCTCCTCATCCTTTTCCAATTTATCCCAACCGCCCGGTCGCTCTCTTTTCTATCGCCTCTTGCGCAAGAATTCTGCGCGCTGTTCTGCATCTGTTGAGAAGTGGGCGGTCCAACCGTTTTCCATTCCATCCCGGCTGAGAAGGATGAGAATGGATCCGCCAGTGAGCTGAACCCACGGATTCGACTTCGTATCTCATCCAACGATCTTGACGCTGAGCTCCAAACAAAAGGAGAAACTCGTTTCAGGATCCCGTTCTTGCCGGGGTTGCCGAGTTTCATGGCGAAATGCAGTCTCCGGCCCGTGTCCCGCCGAATGTTTTCTGTCTGCTAAAGGGGTGCCGCTCGTCGAGACAAAAATAGCGACGCTGACCCGGAGAAGCAACCGCTTCTGTTAATTTTCGAAACTTCTCACGACATTGACCTTTGAGCAATTCTGGAGAAACAATTTTCGTGCGGATTATCTGCCTGAGCGATATCCATGGGTCCTACGCCAGAGCCAACGCGATTCTGAAGGCAGAACGATTCGATGTCCTTCTGATTGCCGGAGATCTGACGACATTCGGGACCGCGCAGGAGGCCTCAAGCGCCCTTGAGTCTTTCATGGAACACGGGAAACCGGTCGTCGGCGTTGCTGGAAATATGGACCCGCCGTTTCTCGAGGAAGTTTTCGAACGCCTCAACGTCTCCATCAACGGTCGCGGGAAAATCGTTCAGGGCGTCGGCTTCTTCGGTGTATCGGCGAGCCCTCCGACTCCGCTGAACACGCCGTATGAAATATCGGAAGATGAGATCGCAGACCGCGCGCTTCGGGGATGGCGGGAAACGCAGGGGGCAAAAAGAAGAATCTTCGTGCCGCACGCCCCGCCGTCGGATTCAAGTGTCGACCTGTTGAAGGACGGCCGGCATGTCGGCAGCTCCTCCGTCAGGAAATTTGTGGAAGAATTTCAGCCCGACGCTCTCGTATGCGGACACATTCACGAAGCCCGGGGGACGGATAAGTTGGGAAATACAGAAATTGTGAACTGTGGTCCGGCCGGGAAGGGATATTACGCGATCATTGAAATCAACGATCGCGTGGAAGTCCGGTTGAACGGATGAAGAAACCCGCTGTCGTCTTGTTCGATCTGGGTAACGTTCTTGTCCAGTACAGGCCGCAATCGTTCTGGGAATGCCTCGGATTGGGCGCGGCGGAATTACGGAATCCGCTGCTCAGCGCCGTCAGCTCGGCAACTGCTTACTTCGAGATGGGGCAAATTTCAACGGACGAGTATTTCGACCTGCTTGTACGAGTATTCGGCGGGAAGTTCAGGCGGCAAAAGATTGTTGACGCCGCCGCGTCTGTGCTGACGACTCCCGTTGACGGGATGGACCGTCTGGTCCGGCGCATTGCAAAGAGAGCGGAAATTGCCCTTGTAAGCAACACGAATCAATTCCATTACGCTTACTGCGTGCGCGAGGTTCCGGCGATGGCACAGTTCTCGAAGCAGTATCTCTCGTTCAGAATGGGGGTGATGAAGCCGTCGGCGGAATTTTACCAACACGTGCTCCGGGACCAACGACGCCGCGCATCGACGATGATGTTTGTCGATGATGTGGAAGAAAACGTCGCCGGAGCGCGGAGTGCAGGAATGCGGGGGATCATCTTCACGGGTGCCGGCGAGCTGGAAGCTAACCTCAGAAAGACCGGCCTCGTGTGAGGTCAAGTTTCAGATTTCCGTTTGCGCGTTGAGAGTTCTGGTTGCTGATCCGCCTGTGCGCTTTGCGTTTCGGCGCGCAGACTGCTTATCGCCGACACTACAACTTTATGACGCCGATTCCCGGCCGATCCGGTATCGTGACCTTTCCGTCAATCACTTTCATTCCGTCGAACACGTCGTTCGTGATCAACAGGTTTCCGTCGAGGTCGGCCCAGTTCACCATCGGCGAAAGGTGAGACGCCGCCGTTACAGCGCATGAAGTCTCAACCATGCAACCGAGCATGATCTTGAGGTCCAGAGCGCGGGCGAGCATGACCATCGTGTGGGCCTCCCGCAAACCCGTTGATTTCATTAACTTTACGACGATTCCGTTATATGTTCCCGGTATCTTTCTCAGGTCCGAAAGCCGTTGAAATCCTTCGTCCGCCAGAATCGGGAGCGGGCTCCGTTCGGTCAGCCAGGCGATGTCGTCGACCATCTCCTTCGGCAACGGCTGTTCGATGTATTTTACGTTGCGGTCTTTCAGCCAGTGCGCCATGTCGAGCGCGTAGTTTTTATCCTTCCATCCCTGGTTCGGGTCGACCGTCAGTGGAACATCGGTGAGCGACCGGATGGTCTCGATCATTTCTTTGTCGTTGTCCCGGCCCAATTTCACTTTCAGAATCTTGAATCCCACGGCTTCCTTGACTTTCTGACGCACGACATCCGGCTTGTCGATCCCAATTGTGAACGTCGTATTCGGCGCCTTCTTCTTGTCAAAACCCCAAATGTCGTACCACGGTTTATTTAATATCTTTCCGATCAAATCGTGGAGCGCAATGTCGACAGACGCCTTCGCGGCGGGATTTCCAGGAGCAAGAGCGTCGATGTCCGAAAGAATCGTCTCAAGCTCGAACGGATTCTCGTACTTGCTCAGGTCGACTTTCGAAAGAAACGCCGTCGCGGTTTCATGCGACTCGCCGAGGTAGGGGGGCATCGACGCTTCACCGTAACCCACAATGCCGCTGTACTCCACCTCCGTCAGCATTACCGGCGTCGTGGTCCGGCTGAGGACAGAAATCGTGAAGGGATGCTTCAGTTCGATCGTGTATGGCCTGAACGTGAATTTCATCCGGTCGTCACGGAGCGCTCTGGGAGTGGCATTCACGAGCGTCGAGTACGTGTCGGTCGGGATCAATGTGACCCCGGCGGCCGCGGCCGCCGTCTGCAGAAATGAACGTCTGGAATTTTTCATGGGGGCCTCTTTGGGCGTAAGGAAGACGGATGAAGCTAAACAAAAGAAAAGGGAAATTCAAACGACGGCATGTCGATGTCGTTAAAATAAATGAAGAGGACGACGATGAATCGAACGATCGGATTTGTGGGAATTGGCCTCATGGGGACGGCAATGGCGACCCGGCTGATGCGAGCGGGATACAAGCTGAGGGTTCATAATCGGACAAAGGAAAAAACGGAAGCGCTCGTTTCCCGGGGAGCCCGGTGGTGCGAAACGCCCGGCGAAACGGCGCGCGGTGCGGCGATTGTTTGCTCGATGGTGGCGGATCCGAAGGCCCTCGCACGGGTATCGCGCGGGCCAAACGGAATTCTATCAGGATTGCGAAAAGGAGGGGTCCATATCGACCTGAGCACCGTCTCCCCTCAACTCACAAGGAATCTTGCGCGTGAATACACCCGGGCGGGCCGTATTTTTCTCCATGCTCCCGTTCTCGGGAGCACACAGGAAGCGGCTGCGGGACGCTTGTTGATTATTGTCGGAGGCAGGGAAAAGGGGTATCGAAAGGCAAGGCCCGTTTTGAGATTGATGGGAGCGAAACACTGGCGATTTGTAAAACCCGAGGAGGCGTCACTTGTCAAGCTACTTTGCAACTTCTTTATCGGCGGGATGATTTGCACGCTCACGCAGGCGATCGCGTGCACTGAAAAGGCACTCATCGAGCCGAGCATCCTTCTCGACATCATTGCCCACTCCCGACTCAATGCGCCAATGTATCAAACCAAGGGGGCGAAGATCATCGAACGAAATTTCACCCCCCGATTCTTCGCCACGCATATGTTGAAGGATCTTTCGCTGTTCGTGCAGGCTGCCAGAGATTTGGGAGTGCCAGTCCCGCTGGCCGAGACTGCGCGTGAAACATTTCGTCAAGCCGACCTGATGGGCCTGGGCGGAGAAGATTACTCCGCGGTCATAAAAGTAATCGAGGCCAAAACCTTAAACCGAGTCTGACTCGAGGCGTGCCCCGGCACTAGCTCGCTGGAGCGTGAAAACCGAGCTTTTCCGAGCTTGGCCCCGCTTTTCCGCCCTGATGGCTTGATTTCCCCCGTTTTCCCACCTGCAACCACCCGATTTCATTGGCAATTCTCAAGTTTTGCTTGACTTTGTTCAGCATTTCCCTAAATTTCAGTCTTTGGTGTGGAGAAGTGGGGAATATGGGGAAAAGTTTTTTCGCTCAATATTTATTGGGCTAGAATTTACTTTATCGATTATGTCAACGTTCAAGGGACGCTTTTCATACACGGTTGATAGCAAAGGCAGGGTTGCACTTCCGGCCAAGCTTCGAAAAAATCTCTCTTCCAGCTCGAAGGGAAATTTCGTCGTCACCAGGGGATTCGAAAAGTGCCTTTACGTCTACCCCCAGGATGAATGGAATCGATTGGAGGAGACGTTTCGAACTCTCTCCTTTGGCAACCCCCAGCATCGGTTCTTCCTTCGAACGATTCTTGAATGGGCCACCGATTGCGACCTTGACAGCCAGTCGCGTATATCGGTCCCGCAGACCCTTCTGGAGTATGCGTCGCTGATAAAAGAGGGAGAAGTGATAATCCTCGGTGTCCTCGAGAGGATCGAGATCTGGAATCCCTCGGAGTACCAACAGTATCAGAACAATCAACCCGCGACATACGAAACGGTTGCCGAGGTTATGTTGAAGCCGACCTAGTCGGTCGCCGGGTGCAGAGTTCGAAGTATCATACGCCTGTTCTTCTTCGCGAGAGTCTTTCGTACTTGATCACGAGGAAGGATGGAATCTATGTTGACGCCACCGTCGGCGGCGGGGGACATGCAGAGGGAATTCTGAACGCTCTGCTTCCCTCCGGAAGTCTGATTGCAATTGATACGGACCAGGATGCCGTGGACGCTGCGCGCATCCGGCTGAGTAATCAAAAGGAGCAAGCTATTGTCCGAAGGGCCAACTTCCGCGAGCTCCGGGATGTCCTGCTCAACCTCAAGATCTTCCGGGTGAGCGGCATCGTGGCGGATCTGGGAGTCTCCTCCCATCAGATCGACGAAGCATCGCGGGGATTCAGCTTCCAGGCGAATGCCCCCCTCGACATGCGGATGGATCGAACAAACCCGCTGGATGCGGCCGCAGTCATCAACGGGTACGATGAGAAGGCGCTCGCAGACATCTTTTGGAAATACGGGGAAGAACGGAACAGCCGTCCCATTGCGCGGGCGATCACGAAACGTCGGGCGCTGCGGCCGGTCACGATGACCGGCGAACTCGCGGAGATTGTTTCGACATGCGCACGCGGAAGATTCCGGACCAAGACGCTGTCCCGGATCTTCCAAAGTCTTCGGATTGAAGTAAATCGCGAACTTGAAAGTCTTGCCTACTTCCTCCGCGAGCTTGGAGATCTCCTCGAACAAGGAGGGCGATGCGTTATCATCTCGTATCATTCGCTCGAGGACCGAATCGTGAAGGAGGCATTCAGAAGCGGGGCCGCGGTGACGGTCCCATCCCCGCATCCCATTCTCCCTCCGAAGCCGGTGGAACCGATTTTTCGCATGCTGACTTCCAAGCCGATTCGTCCGGGAGCGGATGAGGTCGAATATAATCCCCGGGCACGAAGTGCAAAACTCCGGGCTGTGGAGAGGGTGTAGCGATCATGAGCGGACTGAAGATTCTCTTCGACGAACAAGGCTTGACGCCCGATACTGACGGCGAGCCGGGCCGCCCCTCAACTTCGTTCGAACGTACCTCGTCCCCGCTCTCGCAGAACTTGCCGCGTGTGTACGGCGGAGATTCATCGGGCGCCCCGTCGCAAGGGGCCATCGTCGGCTCGATGCTTGCGGCAAAGAATAAGTTGACAAAACGTCGCCGGCTGTCACCTTCCAATCTCCTCCTGCTCCTGGCTGCCGCGGCAGTCATCATAGTACTCTACATCAGCAACATCATCGCCATCAGTCAATTGATGTCCGAAGTGAACCAGCTTCAACAGCGACAGCGCCAGGTGCTGAACGACCAGGAGCTCTTGCGTGCGCAGTTAAACAGAATGTCCAGCCTGGAACGGATTCGGCGGCTCGCCGAGAATGACCTGGGATTGCAAAACCCGGCGGATATCCCGGTCTGGATCAAGGTCGACCAGGACCGGGCGGCCGGGCTTCAGCAGGCCGAACAAGCCGGCCACCTGCCTCCGGAAAGGC
>DATJYV010000137.1:0-2514 GCA_035499415.1 Bacteroidota bacterium | reverse complement strand
TTCTCAGCCCCGGTCCCGTTATCGCGTGCGACAACGGGATCGGCGGGACACCCCTAACGGAAAAACTGCGTCAGATAACTGAAAGAACTGAATGAAGGTACGAAGTCACGGGTGATTTGTCAAGCTCGGCGGATTCCTAGTAGTGTCCTCAATTCAGCGGGTTCCAACGTATTAAGGAAGCGTCATGCTGAACTCGTTTCAGCATCTGACGTTCACAGACCCCGAACCTCAGCCAGAGGCTGATGGGCCTTCGGCCCAAAATTCGGGGTGACGGTTGCTTGGAAATAGGACACTACCGGATTCCTGCGGGCTTGTTAATCCAATGTGTCGAGATGGAGCGCGACACAGCGGGCGAGCGCGTCGCGATCATATCCTCCTTCGAGAACCGAAACAATTCTTCCACCGCACCACCGTTCGGCCACATCCCGCATCATGAGTGTCATGGTCTCAAACGATTTGTCGTCCAGATTGATGTTCGCGAGCGGGTCCATCCGGTGAGCGTCGAACCCGGCGGAGAGCATGAGGAGCTCGGGCTGAAAATCATTCAGCGCAGGGATGATGCGCGATCGGAACGCTTCCATGTACTCGGCGTCGCCGCTTCCGGGTTTCATCGGACAGTTGACGGTAAATCCTGCGCCTGGACCATCGCCGGTCTCCCCGCTCGCTCCTGTCCCGGGCCACAGGGGATACTGGTGCAGACTGATATACAGGACGGAAGGGTCGGAATAGAAGATTTCCTGTGTCCCGTTTCCGTGGTGTACATCCCAATCCACGATCGCGATTCGATTCACTCCTTTTTGCTTTTGTGCGTAGCGAGCTCCAACAGCAATATTGTTGAAGAGGCAAAACCCCATCACCCGCTCCGTCCCGGCATGATGGCCTGGAGGACGAACGGCACAGAAGGCCCTCTTCACTTCGCCGGAGATCACGCAATCCACTGCTCTCAGCGTCGCACCGGCCGCAAGGAGTGCCACGCGAAACGATTCGGGGCAGACATGCGTGTCCCCGTCATCCAGGACGGTTTCTCCCGCAACGCAACGCCTCTCGACCATTCGCACGTGCCGCTCCGGATGAACCGCGGTCACTTCGTCGATGCTCGCCTCGCGTGGTTTGATATGCGCCAGCTTTTCCCACCTTCCCGACTCCTTCAGATGCCGGACCACCGCCACGAGGCGCTCCGCTCTCTCCGGATGTCCGGGTCCGGTGTCGTGCCCGAGATATTCGTCATCATAAACAAATCCTACCATCGACATCGGCCTCGACTAGTTTCCGGTTCGCCGCTGACATTGCCCCACCGCTCCTTTTGCATTTCCCTCACCCCATATCTATATTGGATGGTCGAATTTCGTCGCCTCGTGAACGCCCCCTCATTGACGGTATCGGAAATCTTTTCGCCGCAAAGGAAACCAAGGGAAGAGCGGTGAGAATTGAAAACTCGAACTCCGTCTTGAGAGCGCCTCGCTTGTTCCGGAATTTACACAACTATTGATTCAATCGGGATACCAATCGATGACTGTCGCCCGGGTCGCCGTACTATCCGACATGAAAGTTCCGGCGCTCTTTGTTGGCGGATCGACCGCTCCGGCTGAGAAATGACACGGCCATGATCCACTCGAGAATCTCGATGAGGACGCCGCCCCGATTCCGTTTTTGGAGGACGGTTCAGAGTCACGGCTGGAGCAGCCTTGCTCCGTTCGAGATTGACCGCGACACACGTTCGCTTGGCGTCGCCCTGCGGATTGCCAACGGGACGGTTGTTCATTGTTCTTTGCGAGGCGGCCCGCACGCGATTATCGCCGCGTTGACATCCAAAAACCCCCTCAGGAATGACGAACGCGACGAAATCCGTCGTCAAATTGCGGGGATCCTTCGTGTCGATGACGACCTTTCGGAATTTTATGCCGAATCGCGGCGATACCGCAAATACCGATGGATAGCCACCTCGGGCGCCGGAAGATTGATGCGGGCGGGTTCCGTCTTCGAAGACGCGGTGAAGATGATGTGCACGACCAACTGCAGCTGGTCGCTCACGCAGGCAATGGTCCGGAATCTCTCGCTGGAGCTCGGAGACCGCCTGAATGGGTTTGCCGCATTCCCGACAGCGAGCGCGATAGCACAAACGACGGAGTTGTTTCTGAGGAAGAAAATCCGGGCGGGATACCGTTCGCCCTATCTGCTCGAATTTGCACGGCGGGTCGCTTCGGGCGCATTGGACGTCGAGGGGTGGCGTCACTCGAATCTCGGCACGGGCGACCTGTACGAGCAGATTACATCGGTCAAAGGGATGGGGCCGTACGCGGCCGGAAACCTCCTGCGACTTCTCGGCCGGTATGACTACCTTGCCCTCGATTCATGGGTTCGGAAACAGTACTACGCGAAGTACCACGGCGGAAGAAAAGTGAGGGATGAAACGATCGAGCGGCGATACGAACCGCTGGGACCCTGGAGAGGTTTGTTTTTTTGGCTTGATATGACACGCGAGTGGCTGGCTCTGGAGTCCCCTTTTTAGGGTCG
>DATJYV010000136.1:0-12978 GCA_035499415.1 Bacteroidota bacterium | reverse complement strand
ATCCGGGGCGAGCGCGGAGAAATGAGGTCCCCTCCGGACGTCCCGGTCTTGGTCAGGTTCACGCCATTATGGCAATCGGTGCACGATTCCTGGGTGTGGCAGTTCATGCACGTCGCATCGCTTACGCGCGCAATTCGTTTGTGTTCGCGGATGAAATCCGTTCGGTTGTGATCGGCCGGACGCAGGGTTGCAAAATTCGTGTGGCAGTTTTCGCATGCGTTCGTCGCCTTGGCGCCGTCGTGGCATGTCCCGCAGGCCGCCATGGCAGGCGTGTGGAGATTGGCGGCATCTTCCGACGCTGCAATATCCGTGTGGCACGATTGGCACTCCAGCTTCCGGTCGGTGACATGCGCAGCGTGGGAAAATCGGATTTCCCGGACCGGCCGCTCGAAAACGTAGGACGTCGTGTCGGCACTCGAATGACAGTACGTGCAGTTCTTCTCAAGTTGATCCTGGTGACACGTTTGACACACGTCGTGCCTGGCCGAAAGGTCGTCCGTTGCGAACAAGCTCTGCGGGGCCGATGAATGGCAATCTATGCAGGCGAGACCGTTATCTTTCACATGCAGCTTGTGCGAGAACTTGAGCCCGCTGAGCGTCTGCGGTTCCCTTCCTTCCGAGGTGACAACAATCGTTGCAACGAGGAAGAGAAGACCGGGCACGAGCTTCAGCATGGGTCTCGGCTCCCAGTGGCCGAACAATTCGGCGAAGATCGCTCTCACGCGTGTCACAAGAGGTCCAATCGTTGGATGAAGAGATAGCTGAGCCGGATGAAGATCCGCATATCGTTCTGGTAAACTTTGTTGTCGATCCATTGGACCTGCGTATCGACCGAAAGGACGGGAAGCGGTCGGTACACAACCCCAAGGGCCGTGCTCAGGGCGCCATCCAGCGTCGTGGATTCGTTCAGCTTGTATTGTGCATAGCTGACCAACAACGTCGGCGTGATCTGATTATCGAACAACGGCAATCCGGCATTGAACGAAGCGGCGCTGATTTCACCGGAATAGCCGACATTCCTCGACAAGCTGCAGCCGAGGTTTCTGCCGTTCGCGCCCACGGTCACGCTCCGAGCGCTCACATCGTCGTACGCGAGATAGCCGTACCGCGCAAATGCCTGCCAGTTTTTGTCGACAGCGTACTCGACGCCGAGGTCGTAATCGCTGAGGGTGTTGTACGTAAAGGCGGAGAAAATCGAGTTGTACGATATTCTCGGTTCGCGTTTCAGATACTCGGCCGTGATTCCCCACGATTCTATCGGGTTGATGCGGCCGAAGAATTCAACCCGGGACGTGTTCTTGAAAAGCGCATCATAATCGTAACGGAATGAGCCGGAAATCCAATCCTGGTAATCCACGTTCACGTCGCCGCTCCAATACTCTTCTTCCTGCGCACTGGGCCGGATTTCGACGAGATACGGATTAAAGAGTGAATCGCTCCTTGTCGCCGTATAGACATCCTGTTGTATCGACCGGCGCATGTAGCTGAGGGAGACCTGGGCGAAATCAAGGGGGTTGCCCACGACCTGCGAGCCGACCATGTAGTTGCTCTTTGCGTTGTCGATCAACTCCGCCTTCTCGGTCGGAGGCGGCAATCCGCCATAGTACCCGATAATGCGTACGCGCGAATCCAGAAGCTTCACGGTCGCGAGGCCTCCGTCGATCGATCCCGTCCCGACTCCCGCAAAGATGTTTTGCCGCCCGACGCTCAGGTCGAGGATATCCAAAATGTTATTTGCGCGGAGATAGAGGTTGAAGAGACGATACTGGCCCGTATTGCTTAACGGTCCGGCGAAATCGTTGTAACCCTGCCAATAGGTGTGGAATGAGAAATCTTCCGTGGCTGCGGAAAGCTGAATCGTCTGGTAGCCGTAGAGGTGATTGACGCTTTGTCCCGCCGTATCTTGTTGCTGCCATGCATATCCCGAGGACACGATCCGGGCCTGAACAAGTTGAGCCGCAGAGCGTCCGCTCAAGACGACAAGCAAGGCGAAAAATATGGCGCTCCTCATGGTACTCCTTCTGGAAATCGTTCAATACCGGACAATCATCATGCCACGGTGCCGCGTCATTTTTCGCTCAAAATCGAGGTACAGTGTTCAACCTTGCGTCAAGTCTCTTACTGTTGAGAAAATGGACACTCGGTTTTTTGAAGAAGTAAGAAAAGAGGATTTTCCTTGAAGCTCAGGATGAAAGGATGACCTGTAGGACCTTGCGGGAATACTCCGTCCGCAGTCCTTGCCGAGAAGGTAGCTACAGGCCGTGCGAGATGCAAACAAAAAAGGGGCCACTGTCAGGTGACCCCTTTCGTTGATCAACGAGGGGGAGACTTATCGATCCCTCAACCGGCCTTTGGAATCGTGTGCTTGATCTTTCCCCACATTTCGTCGAATTTGAACTCCTTATACGAAGGGCTTTTTTCGTTGTGGCACGTTCTGCAAAACTTCTCGATGGTAGCTGCATCTTTGAAGTCTGACATGCCGGCAGCAATGGCCTTTTCTTTGTTTTTCATCGTCGTCATGTCCTTGAACTTCGAGCCGGGACCGTGACAGGTCTCGCATTGGACACCATCCTTGAAATCGAACGTTTTCTCCACGAGCTTCGGATCCATCGACGCCGCAGAGGTGTGACACCCGAGACATTCCGGCGATTCTGCGGCGGGTTTTGTAAGGCCCCGGGCTTTCGCAAACTCCTCGGCCTTCGGCGTCAGCAGTGCCTTATAGGCATCGGCGTGCTTGGTTTTCTGCCAGATATCGAACTGCTTCCCCTGCTTGTCACTCCGATGGCATATCGCGCACATCTTGACGCCGACGTACTTGTTCTGGCCGATGCCTGGGATCGTCATGAGACCAACCGAGAGAATGAGCCCTGCGATGGTTCTTTTTGTCATGTTTTCTCCTTTCAGCAATTGAGTGAGGTACAGATTTTCACGTTACGCTAGCATGCGACTGCTTTCTTTCGAGCTTTCGGATATACAAATGCAACGAGACCGCAAGGATTGTAATGATTAATGTTGCAATACCCAACCCGACCCGGCGGAAGACGTACTCGTCGAGCGCTCCTTGCGCCTCCGTGGAGACGACGGCGGCGGCCTTCAAGCCCTTTGAGGTGACATCTTCGAATCGCTGCCGGTCAAATGCATGGACCATCGTCCTCGATTCGAGTCTCGACTGATGGACATCCCGGAGCATGAAGCGCGCTTCCCCCACTTCCATTCCCTTCTGCTCGGCCTTTTCAACGAGGGCCGTTGCCTTTCCTTCTTCAAGCAGAAGACTGTCCGAAAGTGAACGCATGAGCCCCGCCGTCTGATATCCTCCCGAGCTCTCTCCCGCCGTGTGACATTTTCCGCACACCGCGCCGCGGCCGGCGCCCAGAAGTTGTTCGGTGGCCGGAACAATCTCATGATTCCCATGACAGGTTTCGCACTCGGGCAAGTGCCTCTCATCGAACGCTCTCTTGTGAGGGCTGGCTGAAAATAAGTCCGCATTCAGTGCGTGACACGTCCCGCACACCTTCGAGATCGATTCGACTCCGGGCGGCGTGGCACCGTGATTGCCGTGACAATTATTGCACGCGGGAGCGCCCAGGTCCTTTTTCTGCATGAGCGCCACACCGTGGACGCTTCGCGCATACTTCTCGTACTGGTCCGTCGGTATGCGGTATTCTTTCATATACGCCGCATCGCTGTGACAATGGGCGCACGTCGCAGGAAGGTTGGTGGCATACACCGATGACTTTGCGTCCTTCGCCGAACGGATATCATGACTGCCGTGACAGCTGGTGCACTGGGCTGTTTTCGGATCTCCCTTCGCATTCCGGATGCCGTGAACACTCGTCCGATATTTTTCGATCTGGTCGACCGGAAGCGCCGGGTCATACAGTCTCATGTAGGACGCCTGCGCGTGGCACTTGGCGCACGTCGTCGGGGCATTCAGCGGATAGACCGGAGAGGATGGGTCTTTTGGCGAGACGATGCCGTGGGCATTGTGGCACGTGGTGCACTGAACGATCCGTGCCTTCCCGGATATCGCCAGTCGGCCATGCACGCTTTCAGAAAGCATCTCGAGTTGCCCGACCGGGAGCCGCGAGCCATACTGACTCATCTTCGACCGGGAGGAATGGCATCCGGCGCACACCGCAGAGATCGCGTCCCCCTTGGGCACGCCCAGATAACCGGCGGACTTGTTCATGGCGTCCTCAACCTCCTCGGAATTTCTGTTCCCTCCGTGGCAATCCGCGCAGGAGATTCCGTGCCGAAAGTGAACGTCGTGCTGGAACAAGGTCGACGGCTCATCGCCCAACGCCTGATGACAGGTAAGGCACTGGTCATGGGGCGCTTGTGCCATCGCCAGCGGCGCGGCGAATGCAAGGACGAAGCCGATGCGTGCCGGCAGATTCATGCAATCCATCCCACGACGGTGAAGAAAATGATGTACACCACGACAAAAAGGCCCATGTAGTTCAAGAAGCGATTCGACTCACCCCGCGCGCTCCTGGCATCCCAGAACGGCACCAGAAGCCAGAGAAGTCCCGCGGCACCAAAGCCCAGGATCCCGAGCACCTCTCCGTCGACAAACACGAATTTCGCCGGAAGATATTTAAGGGTCTGAAACATGAAGAGAAAATACCATTCCGGCTTGATTCCCGACGGAGCCGATGCGAACGGGTCGGCTTTTCTCCCGAGGTCCCAGGGAAAGAAAACGGCGAGGATCGCGAGAACATTCAGGACGATGAGCCACAGGAGCAGATCCCGCAAAAGAAAATTGGGAAAGAAGGGCATCGTCTTGCGCTCGGAGCCCGGCTGATTCTCGTGCCCCATCGGTTCGCTGATCCCCTGTCTCTGGACGAGAAGAAGATGCGTTCCGAGGAGGATGGTGAAGATGCCGGGGAAGACGGCCACATGGAACCCAAAAAAACGGGACAAGGTCGCCCCCGTCACATCGGTGCCTCCCCGAAGAAACTTCATCAATGGCTTCCCGACGATCGGTACCACGCCGGCGATGTCGGTTCCAACCTTCGTCGCGAAGAATGCGAGCTCGTTCCACGGGAGAAGGTACCCGCTGAACCCGAACCCCAGGGCGAGAAAGAACATGAGCATGCCTGTTACCCACGTGATCTCCCGCGGCTTGCGGTACGCTTTTTCAAAGAAGACGCTGAACATGTGAATGAGCACGGCGAGGATAAACAGATTCGCCGCCCAGCTGTGGATGGAGCGGATGAGCCAGCCGAACGCGACTTTGGACATGATGAACTGGATGCTTTCGAACGCAAGCTGGTCGCTCCCCTTATAGTAGAGCAACAGGAGGATTCCCGTTATGACCTGGATGAGGAAGAGAAAGAGAGAAACGCCTCCAAAATAATACCAGACCGAATTCCGATGAACGGGAACGTACTTCTTCCCCATGAACTTCACCAGACTCTCCAGCTGGAGTCGCTCGTCGAGCCAGTTGTATGCCCTTCGCAACAGGGAGTTCATGTCTTTTTCGAGATGAGGATTTCATCCCCCTGCAGAACGACCCGATATTCCTCGAGGGGCCGCGGTGGAGGTCCCGATACGTTTTTGCCGTTCAGGTCGTACTTCCCGTTGTGGCAGGCGCACCAGATAAGTCCGAAGTCTTTTCGATATTGGACGGTGCAATCGAGGTGCGTGCACGTGGCCGAGTACGCCCTCAGCTCTCCTTCCGGCGAGCGAACCAGGATCACGGGCTTCGAGCCAAACCGGACGATGCGCCCGCTGTCTTTCTCCATCTCGCTCAGCTTGCCGGCCTTGACGCTGCTTACTTCAACTTCCGGCTGCGCCGGCGGATTGATGTATGCAAGAACCGGATAAACGACGGATGCAACCCAGGCCAGGAAGCTCCCGCCAAGGACGTACTTCAGAAACTCCCTCTTGCTCTCCTGGTATTCCTCGCTCATGGCACTACTGCGCCCTGTGACAATCGCTGCAATTCATTTCCTTCCACGCATCTCCAATGTCCACGGGATGGCGAAACTCCACGCCGGCGAGGGACATCCGCTCCTGTTCCGAGCCGTACTGTTCTGCAAGCAGCGTGTGACACGCGTTGCAATCCCGCGAAAGAACTTTGCCGTCGTCGCTCACGTGCTTTCCGTCGTGACACCGAAAGCATCCGAGCGAATAGACATGTCCGATATTATCCGGAAAATTGCGCCAGCTGAGATTCATGGATGGAAAGTAGTTCCGGGCATAGATTTTCTGAATCTCCCCGATCGAACTGTCGATCTGGCTTTTTTTATTGTCAAACACGTTCGGATAGCTCGTTCGATAATAGTCCTCGATCGCCAGACGAATGCTGTCGATCCCGTCCTGCTTCGTCGCATACGGCGCCTCGAGCGCTTGAACCGCACGGGTCTTGATGAATGGAAGCTCCGGGTTGATCCACCCAAGCGACATCGCGAGGTTCACGGAACTCGATGGAGGGTGATAGATGTGGGAAGGACGGTTGTGACAATCGATGCAGTCCATCCGGCGCGTCTGCATCGTGGCCAACACCGAGTCCGGGATGCCTGCATCCTGGCTCCGATAAATCCGCTCGTTCCCCGCCCGGTCCCGCACCTTTGCCCACGGAATGACCTGCCGCTGAGAATCGGCGGGAATGTACGTGACCGTGTGAGCGATGTTCATGTGCCAATGGATGCCGGACGTGGGCCCCGCTTCAACATTGCCTCCTCCGATCTTGATGAGCAGGTTCAGGTCCCATCGCGTGTTCGCAGAATCGCCGACGTAGTATGTCTTGACCAGCTGCTTCTCGCTGAAAAACTGATTGGGCCAATGACATTGTTCGCACGTTTCCTGCGCAGGCCGCAGGTTTTCGATGGGCGTCGGAATCGGTTTCGGATACTTGTTGAACGTCACCGCGTAGACCTGATAGGATCCGGACAATTTCGACCGCACGAACCATCCGGCCCCCGGGCCGATGTGACACTTCACGCATCCAACCCGCGCATGGGGCGAGTACTGGTACGCCGTGAACTCCGGCTCCATCACTTTGTGACATGTCTCTCCGCAAAATTCATCCGAATCGGTGTACTCGTACGCCTTGAAGCTCCCGAAGGCGGTGAACATGAGGAGGATGATCGACCCGAAACCGAACACGACGAACGCGGTGCGGTGGCGCGGATTGTTCAGGTCTATTTGCGGCAGGTGGAGACCGTGGGGCTTCCCTGTTCGTTCCCTTCGATGCTCTCGAATGATTCCGAATGCGATGAGCGCAAGCCCCACGAGGAGCACTCCGGGAAGCATGATGAAGGTGATGATGCCCATGTACGGCTTGGGCTCCGTCGTAAAATATTCGACGACAGTGAGGAACAGAATCAAACCGAAGCTGACGAGGGCGACGGCCGTGCCCAGGAGTGTGATCGCATTATAAAACGAAGGAGGGAAGAAGCGTTTCATTTTCTTATCGTGCGACTCCGGTCTTCAATTTCTTTTTCCGCAGAAAATAATGCAGGGAAAGTAAGAAACGCGCATGCGAAATGCAATCGGTCGCGCGAAGAGAATGAGCGAAGAATCAGAATTGAGAAATCATCGGGCCGATTGTTCTCCGGTCGATTTGATTGGGGATGAAAAATATGACTCGACACCCATGAACGAGGTGGAAGTTTGCAGACATCATTTCGTGCACACACCGAATACGGAGAACCCATCCCGCAGGTCGTCCGTTGACGCCGCCGACTTGCGGCATGTCGATCCGGGCTCGTCCGGCTCGTTTCACCGCGGTCATCCTGCCGAATCGACTTGTCAATCTGCCGTGAGTCGAGCTTCTCGTCCCACGTTCGGCGGGATATTGAAGCCGGCCTGCACGAGAAACCCGGGGCGACATACATCGTCCAGGCCGGACCATCGGGGAGACGCACGCGATCGAATGAAATCCGAATCCGAAAAATCCGGCGGAATTCGCCGCTTTTTGTTTCTCTAACTTCTTTGTATATTGGGGAAATTTGGTTGTGTCAGGATGAAGAATCAGGGTCAGGACAGAAAATAAGCTCGATGAGCCAAAGCGCCGCACTGATGAAGCCGGAATCAAAGCAATCCCGAACGTTGGGGCTTTCCAAGGATACGCTTTTGGGTTGGTACAACGGGATGCTGATGGTTCGCCGATTCGAAGAAAAAGCCGCTCAACTGTACGGGATGGGAAAGATCGGGGGCTTCTGCCATCTGTATAACGGTCAGGAGGCGGTTTCGACGGGTGCCATCGCCGCCATCAAAGCCGACGACTATATCATCACGGCATATCGGGACCACGGACTTGCGATCGAGCGGGGACTCGACCCGCGCGCCTGTATGGCCGAGTTGCTCGGCAAGCACACCGGTGTGACGAAGGGCAAGGGGGGATCGATGCACTTCTTCGATAAGTCAAAGAACTTTCTTGGAGGCCACGCAATCGTCGGGGCCCACATTCCGCTGGCCGCCGGGATTGCATTTGCGATCAAGTATCGCGATCAAAAGAATGTCTGCCTGTGTTTCATGGGGGACGGCGCAACGAACATCG
The DNA here is from genome assembly GCA_035499415.1 of Bacteroidota bacterium. Classification (GTDB taxonomy): domain Bacteria; phylum Bacteroidota; class Ignavibacteria; order UBA10030; family UBA10030; genus DATJYV01. The sequence continues at coordinate 4,469 of DATJYV010000136.1, read as the reverse complement.
GATCGTTCCACGAAGCGCTGAATCTTTCCGCACTCTGGCAACTTCCCGTCGTCTACATCATCGAGAACAACCGCTACAGCATGGGAACGTCCGTTCAACGCTCGTCCGCCGTCGAGGATCTTTCAAAGAAGGCGCTCGCGTACGATATGAAGTCAGCAGTCGTGGACGGCATGGATGTTTTCGAGGTCTACCGGAGCGTCAAGGAAGCGGTCGACCGCGCCAGGACCACCTCCGAGCCGACACTTCTGGACATCCAGACCTACCGTTATCGCGGGCACTCGATGTCCGACCCCATCGCCGGCCATTACCGGACGAAGGAAGAGGTCGACGAGGAAAAAAGACACGATCCGGTCATGATGCTCGCGGAAGTTCTCAAATCTGAAAAAGTTGCGACGGAGGAGTATTTCGAGGTCGCCGAAAAACGAGTAAAGAAAGTGATCGAAGAGGCGGTGACATTTGCCGAGCAGAGCCCGGAGCCCCCTCTGGACGAATTGTACAAAGACGTTTACGCAGAATAGCCACGTATTGAAGAATGCCGACCGTCAGCTTTCGTGAGGCCTTGAACCAGGCGATGGATGAGGAAATGGCGCGGGACGACCGTGTCTTTCTGATGGGGGAAGAGGTCGCCCAGTACAACGGTGCCTACAAAGTAAGCCAGGGCCTCCTTCAAAAGTGGGGACCTAAAAGGATCTGGGATACGCCGATCGCCGAGGCAGGTTTCGCGGGAATCGGCGTCGGTGCTGCGATGGTCGGCCTGAGGCCGATCATCGAATTCATGACATGGAACTTCTCCCTCGTCGCGTACGACCAGATTGCCAATAACGCCGCGAAGATGCACTCGATGTCCGGAGGCAATTTCAGCGTCCCGGTCGTATTTCGCGGTCCCGGCGGAGCGGCGCATAACCTCGCGGCAACGCATTCGCAGGCATTGGAAGCAATATACGCTCACATCCCGGGCCTGAAAGTTGTCATGCCCTCAAATCCGCGTGACGCGAAGGGACTGCTCAAGACCGCAATCCGCGACGATAATCCTGTGATCTTCATCGAAAGTGAAGTGATGTACGGCGACCGGGGCGAGATCCCGGAAGGCGAGTACACAATCCCGCTCGGCGTCGGCGAAGTCGTTCGCCAGGGTTCAGATGTCACGATCGTCTCGTGGTCCAAAGTCCTCCAACAGGTGACGCTCAAAGCGGCGGACCGGCTCGCCGAAGAAGGAATCAACGCCGAGGTGATCGACCCCCGGACCATCAAACCGATGGACTGGGAGATGATATTTGAATCGGTCAGGAAGACGAACCGGCTCGTCGTTGTCGAGGAGGGATGGCCTTTCGCCGGCGTTGGCGCTCAGATCTCGCACGAGGTAACAAAGAACGTGTTCGACTACCTGGACGCCCCCGTCGAACGCGTGACGCAGGAAGATGTTCCCCTCCCCTACGCTCACAATCTGGAAGTCGCGTCGTTGCCGAGTGTCGAAAAAGTCATTCGGGCGGTAAAGACCGTCACGTACCGGTCGTAATCAGGAGACACTCGTGGCAACCAAAGTTGCGATGCCGAAACTGAGCGATACGATGACGGAGGGAGTCATCCTGAAATGGCGATACAAAGAGGGAGACAAAGTGAAGCAGGGTGATACGCTCGTCGAAATCGAATCCGACAAAGCCGACATGGAGCTGGAGGCATTCGATACCGGGGTGTTGAGGAAGATTTTCGTGCCTGAAGGTGGTAAAGCGGCAATCGGTGCACCCATCGCCATCATCGCCGATGCGAACGAAGATATTCAGTCGTTGCTGAAGGATACCGCACCGGCAAAGCCACCGGCTCAAACGCCGCCTGTGGCGGCTCGTGTGCCGGCGCCGCCTGCTCCCGCCCCGCTGCCCACCGCTCCGCCTGCTGCACCGGGAGACGGTCGGGTAAAAGCATCCCCCCTCGCGAAGCGACTTGCCGTAGAAAATCACATCGAGTTGCGCTCGGTCGCCGGCAGCGGCCCGCAAGGGCGGGTGGTCAAGAGAGACATCGAACAGTTCCTGGCAGCACCGCGTTCTCCGTTCGCCCATGCGCCGTCACCCATCGTGGAAGGATCGTCGCGCGACGTCGAGCTGTCACCCATCCGGAAGACAATCGCGAAGCGGATGACGGAGAGCAAGCAAACGGCTCCCCATTTCTACGTGACGGTGGAAGTCGACATGGAACCCGCAATCGCGTTCCGTGAACAGCTCAACAAAGTGTACGAGTCGAAAATCAGCTTCACCGATATCCTTGTGAAGGCGTGTGCGACAACCCTCATGAAGCATCCGCTCGTGAACGGATCGTTTCTGGGCGATGCCATGCGCCAGTACGGATACGCCCACGTCGCCGTGGCGGTTGCTCTCGACGAGGGGCTGGTCACGCCGGTCTTGAGAAATTGCGAACAGAAGGGCATCGCCCGCATCAGCGAAGAGCTGAAGGACATGGTTGAACGGGCGCGGCACCGCAAACTGAAGCCCGAAGAGTATCAGGGAGGGACGTTCACGATCAGCAACCTCGGAATGTTCGGCGTGGACGAGTTCATCGCAATCATCAATCCCCCCGAAGGTGCGATCCTTGCCGTCGGCGCAATCTCGGAAAAACCGGTTGTGCGGAATGGTCAGATCGCCGTCGGCAGGGCGATGCGCATCACGCTCTCCTGCGACCACCGGATCATGGATGGCGCGGTGGCAGCCCGTTTTCTCCAGGACCTCAAGGCCCATCTGGAAAACCCGGTCTCCCTCGTGTCCATCGAATAAATGCGCCGAAATTTCGAAAACCTTGAACCCGACCGCGCGTCGGGTTTTTTGATGCCCGGAATCCAACTTTGACGCTCCGACAGACGATCCGCCTCCAGATTTCGGGAGCTGCGTTGCCGCTCATCGGCTTCGGCGTCGCGATTAATGCATCCATCGGGCTCATCACCGCCGCGCTCAAAATTCCTCTTTATCTTGATTCGATCGGAACCGTCCTCGTCGCGGCGCTCTGCGGCCCATGGGCAGGCATGCTGTGCGGCGTCACGTCCAACGTCATGGCTTCGGCGCTCGGGAGCGCCATGATGATTTTTTTCGCTCCCGTCTCCTGCTTGATCGGTGCTTTCACTGCCCTGCTTGCACGACTCGGATGTTTTGGCCGTTGGTACCTTGCAGTTCCCGGAGGGTTCGTCCAGGGCTTTCTGGCTGCACTCGTTTCCGCCCCCATCGCCGCGTTGGTTTCAGGGGGAACCATGATGGCCGGAACCGACGCGCTCGTGATGCTTTTCCGTGGTTTGGGAAACTCAACCCTTCGAAGCGTGTTCTACCAGGGGCTCGTCTCCGACCCGTTGGATAAAGCTCTGACCTATCTTTTCGTGTTCCTTATTCTTCAAAATCTCCCCGAGCGTATTCTCTCCCGCTTTCCCGGGCCAGTTCAAAAGAAATCCGAGTGAAACGCGACGACACGATTGGCAAGGGAGCCGTCGCTCTCTTCTGTTGCACCGCCGCAATCCTGCTGCCCCCATGGATCCGTCTTGCGCTGGCCCTGCTCCTCTGCGTGCTCCCCTTCGTCCACCCGGAACCATTCGTTCATCGTCCGCCCCAAAAGGCCGCGCGTCGAATCGCCGTTGCATATGTTTCGCTCGGGTTCGCCTTGATCGTTGCGATGAATGCGCTTCTCGTGCATCATGGCACGATTTTGTTCGTCTTCAGGGGAGTCCGGGCTACGAGCGACGGCCTCCGCGTCGGATTCGAAATCGCCTCGCGCTATGCAACGCTGACTCTGGCCGTTGCCCTTTTTTTCATCACAACGCCCGTCGACGAATTGGTCGATTCGCTCGAACGCGTGCGCGCTCCCTCGTACCTCGTCTTCGTCGTATCATTCTCATACTTCCTCGTCAGCCAGTTGCCGTCGAGGATCTCGCAGATCCTGATCGCCCAGGAGTCCCGCGGTGCGCCTGTCCGGTCATCCGTCTTCGGGCGAAGCACCGCATTATTCTCGATCGTCTCACCCCTCATTCTCTCATCCATCGTGGAAAGCCTGGATCGGTCCGTCGCCCTTGAACTTCGGGCGTCCAATCGCAGCACCGCCCCATCCCGCATCAGCCAATCGCCGCGGATGTTCTCACCTCCCGCGGTCATTTTTCTCGTTCTGACAATCATCCTTGTCCTGGGTTCGATGTTCCGATGGCTCTTCCAGTAACGCTCCAGAATTTTTCGTTCGGCTACGAACCGGGAAAGACAAGCGCCCTGGATTCCGTTTCGCTTGAAGTCCCCCCGGGCTCGGTATGCGCCGTGCTCGGCCCTTCCAGCTCGGGGAAGACAACATTGCTGCTGGCAGTATCAGGCATCCTCGGCCGAATCCATCCTCGCGGCTTCAGTGCGGGAACGGTTCGGGTTGGGTCGACGGAGTACCCTCCTTTTTTGCGAAGCGCTGCGCCCCCGCGCGTGTCGATGACGATGCAACAGGCGTCGCTCCAGATATCCGGGTTC